>JASFUE010000138.1:0-8516 GCA_050050435.1 Burkholderiales bacterium
TCAGAACGCGCATCAGTTCGCCGATGACCTGCGCGCATGTCTGGCCGAGCTGAATGCCGCCACACCCGCGGCGAGTGAATCAGACAATACAACCCGGTTGGATAGCGCGGATACCGGTACGATGACACCGGACGGAGACGACATACCCACAGTTCCGGATATCCCCACTCAAGCAGATGAGAAAACGGTCACGCTTACCGTCCTGACGACGAAATCACGCGCTCACGCGAACACCATCACGGTCGATGCCAACACCCGGCTACCAGTATCGCGTTCATTCGATTGCGATGCGGCTCTGGAAAGACTGACAAAACCGACACCCAGAGACCATGCGCGGCTGGTGCGAGCGCCCAAAGCGCCCGGATTCTTCATTCGCACTTTTCGCGACTACGAATTGCGCTTGCTCGCGTTGATCATTTTCATTGCAACTGTGCTGTCCCTGTTTATCCTGACCTACTGATAGTCACCACTTTGTCACGAGCATTGTGACCGGCAACGATTCAATTACCCGGGCTCGATGTTTCATGCAACAGTCCGCCGCTGAAAACCAGCGCGGTTCTGACCCGCTTGCCGGGCAAGAGCTGCGCGAGCGCCACCCGATAACCCTCTAGCTGCTGCAAATAAGGCCGGGCCGCGCCAGCGAGGTCACCCGACAAAACGGCATCACCGGTCTTGTAGTCCAGAATCCATATCTCGTCATCGAATTCGACGACCCGGTCGATTCGGCGCAGTTCGCCGTCTGCGCTCACGTAGGACAACTCGTTAAAAGCCCGTCGGTAATGCTGCGGATCGAAAAAACGCGCCAGTGCGGGCTCATCGATAATGCTGTGCGCGGTTTTCCAGAGAATGTCGAATTCGGCTTCGGACACACCGAGCGTTTGCCGCAGGAAAGACCGGTCCATTATCTTGTCGGGCGGCACGCAATGCTCCAGCAATGCATGCACCAGTGTGCCCTGCCGTCTTCGCTGATCCGGCACATTGTCACTGCGCCGGCCCACATTCAGTGGCTTTCTAAGGGCGTCCAGCCCATCATCGTCCGAAAGCGCCTCAGACGCCGCCATCGGGCTCGCATGTGCACTGGCAACTTCAATAATGTCGCCATCGTCCAGCAGCGGGAAATCGGCGTGAGTAGCGCTTGCATCCACTGCCCGTGCAATCCTAGCGTACCAGCTCTCGTCACGGTCGACAGCTTCTCCGGTGCTGACAATCAGTGCCTGCTGCGCCCTTGTCATCGCGACGTAGAGCAAATTGAGGTCTTCGCGAGCCGCCAACGCGGCATCCTGCTCGAACAGGCGGGCGCGGCTCTCACCGCGCTCGTCCTTGCGACTGAACAGGGAAAAATGTGTCGGCGCATCCACTTCCGGCGGCCAGTCCACCAACACATCATAGCTGTCAGTGCGCCCGGCACCGCTATTGGTATCAACAAGCCACACCACCGGTGCTTCCAGGCCTTTCGCACCATGCACCGTGAGAATGCGCACGGCATTCAATCCTTCGGCAATAATGCCGACATCCGGCGCCTCTTCGCCCGACGCGCGGCGCAGGCTTTCCAGTTCGTGCAGGAAGCCTTGCAAACTGGGATAACGGCCGGAATCGGTCGACAATGCCACTTCCAGAAATGCGCGCAGATTCGCCACCACGCCGGCACGCATCGCCGGCGGCACTGCCGCTTCGTAGCGATTAACGAGATCGGCCTCGAAGAAAATGCGGTCGAGCAAATCATGCACTGGTAACAGATCGACCAGATGCATCCAGTTGCCGATCACACCGTGAGCGCGCCGCAACGCCGAGCTGGCCACACCGAACTCAACGAGGTGCGACAGCCGCTGCCACCAGTGGCGTCCATCGGCAGCGGCAATTTTCATCAGGTCCTCGTCACTGACGGAGAACATCGGCGAACGCAGTGCCGAGGCCAGGTGAATGTCGGCGAACGGGATCACCAGGAATTTCAGCAACGCCGTCAGATCAGCCGCTTCCAACGTGTCGAGCAAACCACCCTGGCGCGAACTCAGAAAGGGAACCTGTGCATCGCGCAGTGCTCTTTCATAGACATCCAGGTGGGTGCGCCGCCGCACCAGGATATAGATATCCTCAAAGCGCAGCGGGCGCGTCTTATCGGCGTCGATGACGTGCCAGCGCCCCACCATGTCGCCGATTCGCTTCGCAAGTTCGTTGGCTTCGAGCTCGCGCCGCCGGTCCGCAAGATTCTGCGCGGGCGAGTCGAGCGGGTTGCGCCATTGAGATGTATTCCCTGCCAGTTCCGCCTGTTTCAACAGGCCTGCTTCACTGGCTTGCCGGTCAGGCAAGGGAAGCACCTCGACCTTGCCCGGCAGCGTCTCACGATGCGCCACGTGCTCCACGAAGCCACTGATCGCGTCGGCGAACAGCGAGTTGACAGCGCGCACCACGGCCGGCGCATTACGCCGGGTCAGATGCTGCTCACATACCTGTGCTCCATGATTCTCCTGCAGGTAACGGCGCACGATATCGAATAACCGCGGTTCGGCACGGCGGAAACGGTAAATCGATTGTTTGGGATCACCCACCACGAACACTCGCGGTTGCGATTGCACCTGGGCTGCGGCCTCGAGCCAGGTTTTCAGTATCTGCCATTGCAGCGGATTGGTGTCCTGGAACTCATCGAGCAGGATATGCTTGTAGCGCGCATCAAGACGGTACTGCATGTACTCGGCATAGTCGCTGGTGGCAAGCAGCGACCAGGTGCGCCATTCGACGTCCGTGTAGTCAATCAAGCCACGTTCGCGCTTGATCATCTGATAGCGGTCGAGCAATTCCCTACCGCATAACAGACCGGCTTCATTGAGCTGGTAAATCTGCTGTTCCGTGCGCATTGCGCGAATGCCGGCGAGGCGCTCGCCAATACCGGCATGCAGCGAGAGCAATCTTTCTTGCCCCTCAGCACCCAGCCTTTTCTCCATCGCCTTGCCGGCTTTGCGCGCGCGCAATGTTCCAGCGCTGGTAAACACGGCAGACCAGACCTGCTCGAAACGCCGTTCACCCACGGCCATGGTTACGCCGGCCCGCAAAGTCTCAGCCAGGCGCACATCGGTTGCCGTTGCATTGCGCTTGAGCAAATCGGAATATTGCGCGAGCTCGTCGTTGAATGTGTCATCGGCAAAAAGCGCGCCGATAACATCCTCATCGGGCGCGACCGGCATTTCAGATCGGATTACCTGCAAGCTGGCAGCGACAGGATCGGGCTGACCCCGTGTGAAAGTCCACCATTCGGCGCGCTTGGATAGAAAGTTGGTCAGCAGGTTGCGCGTACTCATTAACCCGTAGTTTTCAAACAGCCAGTTGAGGGCGATCGCCACGGGACTGTCGGCATTGTGTTGCAGGCTTTCAGCGAACACTTCCCATGCTTCGTCGATCAGCGTGGAGGTGCGCTCGGCAAGCGAGGCGCCACTGGCAGCACCGGCGGCCAGCGGCGCGCGTTTCAGGAGCTGCAAGAACCAGCCGTGAAAAGTATTGATGGTGATTCCGGGCTGATCGATCAGGAAATCTTCAAACAGGGCGCGGGCGCGAACAAGCGCTTCATCAAGCTGCGCTTGCTCCACTTCACGTTCGCGCAAAAACTGGCGGACTTCGTCATCATCAGCGGTCGCCAGCAAACGCAGCCACTGGTGCAAACGCGCCTGCATTTCCTGTGCGGCCTTGCGCGTAAACGTGATTGCCAGGATTTCCGATGGTTTTACGCCAGCGAGCAACAAGCGCACGATTCGCGACACTAGCAGCCAGGTTTTGCCGGAACCGGCGCATGCCTCGATAACGACCGTATTCGCCGGGTCGAGCGCAACGGCATTTAGGCTGCGATCCGGATTCTCAGCGCTCATGGATCCAGTACCGCTTCCGGCACAGCCCGGACATTTCGCAATACCGGCATGCCGGCTCTACACCTTGTGCCGGCAAGGCTGCGCCTTCGCGCATGCGTGCAAACAGGTCAACCAGCCTCTCGATCGCGTTGCCTGCACTGGAGCTCACCTCTTCGTCAATTGCAACTGCCTTGACCTGCTTGCCGTCGAGCGCAAGAAAGAAAGTCTCGCGCGTTTTTTGCGCGCCGAGTACCGCAGCATAAACCGGCAACTGCACATCTTCACCGGGCTCACAAATTGCCGCACGCAAATCAGTGACCGAGCGCGTTTTGTAATCGACCACAGCCAGCTCGTCGCCGCTATCAGCTTCGCGCACATCGATCCGGTCGATGCGGCCTTCGAGGTGCAACACCGTCGCATCGGGCAACGCGATCTCGATGACATGCTCGCTCTCGGCTGCATGAAAGCGCCAACCCTGCGCCTCCCGTTCGATCTGCCAGTCCAGATACGCGGCGATAGTGCTGCGCCAGCGCAATGCCCAGGCATGGCTCAGATAGCTTCCCTCGGTCGCCGGCCGGAAAACCTCACTGGAAATCTCCCACAGGGCGCGTTCGAGCTGCTCGCGCGCGACCTTGCTGCATACCGGATAGCGCTGATGGAAGCGGCGCAGCGAGCGGTGAACGTACTCACCATAGTCGCGCTTTTCCATCTCTTCACGGACTTCGTCCGGCTCGCGCAGGCCCAGAACGTAGCGTCCGTAGAACTGGTAGGGGCAGGCAACGAGGCTGTTATAACCGCTGGCGCTGATGCGCGTTGGCAAATCGTGCTGCGCAACCGACGGCGCGGGAAACGCATGCGGCATCGGCATCGGCACCGGCAACGACTGAGGGGCCTGGACCTGCGCACGCGCAATCAATGCCGCCAGCTGCGTGCTGCCAAGATCGTTGCCCCAGGCCAGTTGATGAAACACCTCGACGCGCTCGAATAACGGACTGAGCAGATTCTGTTCGCCGTTGCGCATTTCCTGCCACGTCACCAGCACGCGCGCACTGCGCGATAAAAGCCCGGACAAATCGTCTGTGATCTGCGCCATGCGTTGTTCATGCGTTGGCAACCCCAGCTGGGCACGCACCGACTGGTTGAAGAAGACACTGCCGGCATCGGCACCGGGCAGATGTGCGACGTCACATCCGGTAAGTACCACCGCATCGAATTCGCGCAGCCTGGTCAGCGACAACTGCGTAAAAATCACTGGACTGGAAACGCCGCTGTCGCGAAATTCCGCGCTCTCGAGCTGACGGTCCAGCCAGCGACGCCACTCGCTGAATGAAAAAAGCGCGTCGCTGACCGCCAGATCACGGGCAAGGCGCTGCAAGTACTCAAGCAATTGCAGTCCGGCCGGATCAGCCCTCAGACCGTCTTCGACATCCAGCGCCGCCAGACTGGCAAACAGCAGTGACATCCATTCATGCAGGCCGCGCCGCCGGTCACGGCGAAGAATACGCGCCGCGTCTTCCAGGCGATCGAGCAATTGACCGGCAACTGCCGACCCGTCTTCGTCGGCGATGTTCAATGCCGAGCGGCATGCGTTGATGCCGGCCACCACTGATCGCGCGCGTATCGCGCGTTCGAGTTCGAACACGGCCTCGCGCCGCTGTGGCCAGCCGGCAAAAATAAAGGGGGATTTGACCAGATCGAGCAACTCCTGGTGGTAGAAGCCGCTGGATACTGCATCCAGCCAGCGAATGACCACAGTGCTTGCAGACGTCGTCGAGAAAATCCAGCCGGTCTCGTCGTCCGCCATGACACTGGCGCGCTCCAGTAGCGCACGCGCGCGTCGTGCCACCAGCCGGTCAAGCGCAACCACTGCGATCCTGCTGCAGCCCTCGTTCAACCAGGACCGGACCTGGGTGTCGACCGCGCGCGCTTCGTGCTCCAGGCCCGGTGCGCCGTAGAATCGCATGCTCGCCTCGATTGGGCTGTGCGGACATTGCCGGGCAAAAGTGGCGGCGCGTTCGCGTAACGTATCCTTTTGCACATCGGCACGCGGCCACACCGAGACGTAGAACCGTGCCGACGCCGATGCAACGGGCAGGTTCGCATCGATCTCACAGATGGTGACCGGAGCACGGCGCGCGTATTCCTCGAAGAAAGCACGCTCGGCCGGGACGGCTTCGGGCAGGCCGATAGCATACAGCGGTCGAGACGCCACGCCTGCGATGGCTGCAAGTTGCAACTGGTAGCCGGCAACCGGGTCCACGGCACCTGAGCGCGGCTGAGACAGGGCGTGCCAGAGTTCATAGACGAGCCTTGCTTCAAACTGCATCGCCTCACCGGATTTCGCCTGATAAGCCGCTTCCAGCGCCCGCTCGAATTCGTCCAGACTGGCCGGCAGCGCAATCTCGTATTGCGTGAGCTCATCAAGCAGGGTCGACAGTTCCCCGGCAACATGCCAGAGATCCGCGCTTTCGAACCAGTCGCGCGAACGCAGCGCGGCAAATACGCCGGCTTCACGGACCACATCGGGCAACTGCTCGCAAGGCAATGGCTGCTCTGCGGCCCAGGTTGTCAGGGTCGTCATCTTCGGCAGCAGAAGTGGTCGCCCGGCCTGCGTACCAAGCGCGCGAGCCAATGTGCCCGCTGCATGAAGATTGGGCAAAACGACAACGGCCCCCGTCAAGTCGGGGGCCGTTTCCTGGAAATCCGCGATCAGTTTGCCGGCCAGATGGACCAGGGCGTTTGCTGGTGGAAGCGGCCACCTGTGCAGACGTGGCTCAGCCACCGCGAAACCGCCGGCGAATGCGATCAGCGTTCGAGCAGATCACGCTTGTTGGGTTTGTCCTTCCACTCGTCTGCATCAGGTGGCGCGTCCTTCTTCTCGGCAAGCGTGGGCCAGATCCTGGACAGTTCGGCATTGAGTTCGATGAAATCGCGCTGATCCTCCGGGACGTCATCTTCGGCATAGATCGCCTCGACCGGGCATTCGGCAACGCACAGTGTGCAGTCGATACATTCATCCGGATCGATCGCCAGCATATTCGGTCCTTCGCGGAAACAATCGACCGGACACACATCCACACAATCGGTGTACTTGCATTTGATACAGCTCTCGACGACGACGTAAGTCATTACTATTCCTGGTTGCTCGGGTGCGATACCTAAATTTCCGGCTTTTGGGGCTGCCATGGCCGGGTTGGCGCGATTCTCCCGCTCTGAAGACCGTGCGGCCCGGCCGCCACGGCTCATGTTTCACGCTATTCAGGGGCGGAATTCTAGCAAAACGGGCGTGCTGTGCCGCCTTGTCATTCATGTGGCATGACGGGCTATCGCTGTGCCCTCACCCATCATCGCGTAATCGCAGGGCATGGGCCACATACGGCGCGCGCGGCGAGGTGGATCATGTCGAAAAACATGGCATTTCGACGACCGAAGGCGCTTTTTTTGCTACGATATGAAACGACTCCTCCTGTCGCGGCTTTCCAGCCGGCGAATGACTCCAACTTGCGGAATTTATTGATTTTTTGTCGAGGTAGCCACAACTGATGAGCGAAAACATCGATCACGTCTCTGATGACACGTTTCAATCTGAAGTGCTTCAATCGGACGTCCCTGTGCTGGTGGATTACTGGGCCGAATGGTGCGGCCCCTGCAAAATGATTGCTCCTATCCTCAGCGAAGTTGCACAGGAATATCAAGGGCGACTCAAAATCGCCAAACTCAATATTGATGATAACCAGGCGACACCGCCGAAATACGGTATCCGTGGAATCCCGACACTCATGCTGTTCAAGAACGGCAATGTCGAGGCCATGAAGGTTGGCGCCCTCTCCAAGTCACAGCTAACTGCTTTTATTGACAGCAATATCTGAACTCGTTTAGTCTTCGCCGCAGCCCGAGCACCGGGTGCACAATCACAGCTGTAACGCTGCATGGCATCCGGTGACCAAAAGAGCGGCTGAAGCTGCTCCCTTCCCGACATCCTTCCGGACACTGCTGTTTTCTTCCTCAAGTTGTAACCCCGCGCACCGCGCTCTTCCAAATATGCATCTATCCGACCTGAAAACCCTCCATGTCAGCGAACTCGTTGAAATGGCGATTGCGAACGAAGTTGAAAACGCCAATCGCTTGCGCAAGCAAGACCTCATCTTCGCGCTGCTGAAAAACCGCGCCAAGAAAGGTGACAGCATTTTCGGAAGCGGCACGCTTGAAGTCCTGCCGGACGGCTTCGGTTTTCTGCGTTCGCCTGATACTTCTTATCTGGCGGGTCCCGATGACATTTATGTAAGCCCGTCCCAGATCAGGCGATTCAACCTGCACACCGGCGATTCAGTGGAAGGAGAAATCCGCACGCCCAAGGATGGTGAGCGTTATTTCGCACTGGTCAAGGTGGACAAGGTCAATGACGAGCCGCCCGAAAACGCGAAACAGAAGATTCTGTTCGAAAACCTGACGCCACTGTTCCCCACGGAACCGCTGACCATGGAACGGGATATCAAGTCCGACGAGAATCTCACCGGGCGCATCATCGATATCATCGCGCCCATTGGCAAAGGCCAGCGCGGCCTGCTGGTAGCCAGCCCGAAGAGCGGCAAGACTGTCATGCTGCAGCACATCGCGCATTCGATCGCGGCGAACTTCCCGGAGGTCTACCTGATCGTGCTGCTGATAGACGAGCGGCCCGAG
>JASFUE010000139.1:0-8286 GCA_050050435.1 Burkholderiales bacterium
TTCGGCCGGGACCACGCCTCACGCCGAAGACCTGCAACTGATCGCCATAGTGCGGATGAAACCGCGGTCCGTTGTGCTCGTCCGTCCCAGGCAGGCTGACGCGAATCACCACGTTGGGTGCCGGCTCGAACGGTACTGTGATGTTCTGGTCGAGTTCTTCACCGTCGGGTTTGACAACATGCGCGTCACCTGGCGCCATGCCCCTGCCGTTGCCGTCATGGCAGGTTGTGCATGCCTGTGCGTTGGAAGTCGGTCCGCGGCCGAAGATGGCGTTCTCAAACCAGAAGAAGGCCCAGCGGTTGTGAAACATCTGATGGCCGAGGGCAAACAGTTCGGCCTGTTCTTCGGTGAGGTTTGCCGCCGGATGAGAGTAGGCGCTGGGGGAATGATCAGTGACGGTGAGCGCGCCCCCTGACAGCGCTTGCGCAGGCAGAGCCGGCGCCAGAATGGCCTCGGCAGGCGCGAGCAGCAACAATGCCGCCAGCATCTGTCGCATCGTGTAGTTCATTGTTGCCTACCGGTTGTCCGTTACCAATGCGTTACTCCTTCGCGCTCCTGCCGTATTGCTGCGTAAACACCGTTTGTAGGAGTGCGTCAGAGAATTTTCTCACCGAATTTCTTGATCGCTTTTTCCGACAGGGTCAAGCCGAGCCCGGGATCCGGGTTGAGCGTCAGCCAGCCGTTGGAAATGTCTGGCGGGTTCTCGAACAGTTCGGCCTGGAGTGGATCGCGCTCGGGGTCGGTAAATGATTCCACGATGCAGCCAGCTGGAGATGCCGCGACAATATGGGCGTGGATGAAGCAGTCGTGATGTGGGGCCACCTGTACGTGATTGAGTTCGCACAGGGCCGAGAGTTTGCGTCCCTCGGTAAAGCCGCCGGTCATGGTGCAGTCGAACTGCAGGATGTCGATCGATTGCTCGTCGATCAATGCGCGGCAACCCCAGCTGGTGAGTTCGCTCTCGCCGGCTGAGAGCGGTATGTTGGTTCGCTGCGATAACAGTTTCAGTTCGCGGCGGTCGTCGGCCCAGCGCACCGGTTCCTCGAGCCAGCGCGGGCGTAGTGGCTCGAGCGCGCGGGCCGCCTCGATGGCGGTTGCCAGATCCCAGCCGCGATTGACGTCGACCATCATGTCGCGGTCGTCACCGATGACGTCGCGCACCACTTCCAGGCGTTGCATGTCTTCGTCCAGCGGCACGCCGCCCGCCTTGGCCTTGAAGCCGCGATGCCCTTGCGCCTTGAGCATTTCGATTTCGTCACGCAATTCGGCCAGGTCCTTGCCGTCGCGGTAATAGGCGCAAGTGACATAGGCGGGAATCTTGTCGCGGTAGCCGCCAAACAAGCGGTACAACGGCAGGCCTGAGGTCTTGCCGATGATGTCCCAGCAGCCGATGTCCACCGCGGCGGCAATACGCATCAACGCTTCACGCGTCCAGCCGTTCTCGTGAGCGATGCGTTGCGAGGTCAGTCCGAACAGTTGCTGGAACAGGCGCTCCGGTGCCAGCGGGTCGGCACCGACGATCTGCTCGGCGATGCCGCTGCGAAAACAGTGGATTGCTGCTTCAATCGGGGTGTAGCTGGTGGCAATGCCGAAGCCCTGTACGCCTTCGTCGGTATTGATCCGCACCAGGATCTCGTTGGCGCGAGGCACGATGAAGTGACTGACCCAATGCGGCCGCCCGGTGTCGGGTGCGCGCAGAATGAAAACTTCGATTTCGGTGATTTTCATGGGTGATATCCGGAACGCAACGGGAAACCCGCATCATAGCGCGGGAGTCACCGCGCCGCCGAGCCGGTATCAGGCGCTCGAAGGCACGCCGAATGCGAATACGGCAAAACCGGTCACCGACAGCAACAGGAACGCCAGGGCCTTGCCGCCTTCCCCGCTGCGTTTTCTCGCAGTTTCCCAGGCGACCAGGCATTGCAATGCGTAAAACAACGCGAACGCGCGGCTGGCCAGCGTGATGATTTGATTGACGTGAAAGGTGATGAGAATCGCAATGCCAACCCCGGCGATCACCAGGTAGGCGTGAGACGGATTGACTTTGCCGGAGGTAATGTCCTCGATCAAGCCGGCGTCACCAATGCTGTCAGCGACCGACGCATTGAATTGACTTGCGCCGGCGGCAACGGTCAGCGTCACCGGAATGATGGTCGCGACTGCGGCAGACACGGTGATCAACGCGGCAACACCGTTTCCTTGTGAAAGCTTCGACAGCAATGGCGAGAGTAGAAGAAAAAACGCGACATAAATGGCTGCTGAAACCGCCTGCGCGATGCGCATTGCACGTATCCGTGTTGGCGCATCGAAGTCATCTCCGGTAAAGCGGGTCGTCTCGAAGCCTTGAACGACGATGAGCAAACCAAGCAGCACCGGAATCGAGTGCAAGTCGAATTGACCTGGAGGTGGCGCGACCGGCTGGCCTAGGGTGATCGCGCGAATCGCGTAGGCGGCGAGTGCAAACAGAAAGCCGATGATCACGGCCAGATTCAAAGCCGTGGCGTATCGCTCAACCCGGGCGACCCGGGTGGCGCCACCGCTCCATCCGAGAATGCCGATCGCTGCAAGCAGCGTGATGGCAATACCCTTGGCGAGGTTGTCATTTTGAATGTTCATTGCCGCGAGCAGGAAGTGGCCTAGTAGCGACAGGTAGTAAGCGACGGAGATGAAGTAGGCAAAGGCAAGCGCGAGATGGCTGAGGCGCTCGATCGAAACCAGGACAACGTCTTTTCCCTTCTTGAATTCCGGCTCGACTATGGCGATGTTGTAGCGAATCGCCCAGCCGATCAGTGCTCCCAGCACCACCAGCAGTGCCATTGCCAGCACCGCGTAGCCGCCGAAATCGTGCGCCAGTAGCGGCGCTGAAACCAGAAAACCACTGCCGATGATGGATGCCAACGGCGTGACCGTGGCACGCCACAGCGCCGTTCGCGTAAATGGTGCGAACAGCAACAGGGCGCAGGTGAACACGACTGCGACGATGAAGACGGCAGTGGTCATGGCGATGTCGGTACTACGGGGATTTTTTTCCGGACATGACGTTGCTCCGAGACTAGGCAGTCAACGTCACGGCGTCAAGTAATCCGATTGCCTGTTCAGGCAGGCGCGCATGGCGCCGTGTTCCACATTCGTTGACTGGTTACAGCGGAGGAACATCCATCGAAATTTGTTCCAGTATTCCCCGCGGCGCCCCCCCGACAATCGGCTCGGGAAAAATCAGCACCAGCCGGTTGCCGGCAACGCGATAAAAAAAATAATGCGGCGGAATTCGCACATGTTTCCCCGTGGCGGGAAGTGGCTGCATGCCCGGCATGGCCCATGTGCCGGTATGCGTGCCCCCCTGGTGCCATTTGATTGCATAGTTTTGCTGGCCGCGGTCTTCAATTTCAGTGTACTCGTAGATCCAGTCTGGGAAGCCGGCATACAGGGCGGATAGCAAGTCGAGAAACTGCGGTTTTCCGAGAATGCGCGTCGCGCTGATAAACAGCAGATCCTCGGCAACGGTACGAGCGACTGCCGCGACGTCGTGATTGATCAGGCCGGAAATGTACTCGTCGAGCACTGCGGGGATGGTCTTGTTCATCGTTCGGATTCCGCTAGCGACGGCTTACGAACGCAATGGATTGCGCCGGGTCGCTGCGCGGATGAGATCGCGCAAGCTGATAATCATTGCAACGATCATCAGCCCCATTCCGACCCAGACAACGTTCATGATCGGCACACGCGCTTTTTCAAGCACGTCCATGCTCAGCCCGGGTGCGTTTGCGCGTTTACCGACTTCGGAAAGTACGAATTCATAATCGCCAGCGTATGGAATTTCCAGTGGCCCGAAGTCGACGGTTTGGGTGCCGGAACTTGCCGGTGCAATACTGACCACACGCTCCAGAACGGTATGGTCCGACTCGGACAGATACATCTGATATTTCAGCTTGCCCGCCAAGCCCTTCGTAGCGTATTCGTCGAAATCGAAATTCATTCGTAGCACGACTGCATTCATGCCGGGACTGAGAAAAAGCGAAACCGGCTTGTATGCCAGGCCATTGGTAAATCGCAGGATACTGCCGTCGGCCGTGGTCCAGCGCGAGGCGCGTTCGGAAAACTCGATCGTCTGCGTGACATGTCCGCTGAACAGAACACAGTAGGCGTAGTACGCAGGGCCGAGGAGAATTCCAAGCAACATCAGGATCAGGATGGCGGGCCGCACCGGCAATTCCCTGGCTTTCATGAGCTGGTTCCGATTTTTCCGTGTCCAAAGGCAAGTTCTTCGGCTTGCTTATCAACGTTGATATGGACTGGCGCAGCGGCGACGGCCAAATGCGTACCGGGCACCTGACACAGTTTCATGTTCGCTTGTTTCGGACAGCAGAGAACAATTGGCGATCTCAAGCCGGCTGTGCGGTCCTGACAGCCCGTTCTCCGACGCCGATTGCCGTTGCCAGTGCTGCAAACTGAAAAGCGCCGATAAGTACGAACACCCAGGCCGGATGGTGTGTATCCATCAGTGCACCGAAGATAGGCGGTGCGATCGCCAGTCCGATATCCAGCCCCGAATAGACGACGCCATACACGCGCCCGGTCGCATTTTTCGGTGCGGCGGCGCGCACCAGTAGGTCACGCGAAGGCCCGGCAAGTCCCGCGCCGAATCCGACCACTGCCAGCATCGGCATGACCAGCCAGGCTGGCAGGTTGCCGAGCGAAACCAGCATCGCGGTGGTGCCCGAGATGGTGAAAGCAATAGCGATCACGCGATCGTGATAGCGCGTTCGTGCAGCGGCAAAACCGCCGACAATCAGTCCGCCTGCGCTTGCCAGCATGTAAGCAGTGATACATGCGCTGGCAAAGGTAAACGGAATGGAATGCAGGTCGCGCAAGGCGGCGGGGGCGAAACTCTGGATGCCACCGAAAGACAGCGCTGAAATCAGGAAAAAAGCGAAACACATCCATACCGCATGAAGCCGCAGAAAATGCAGTGCGCCAGTCACGTCGGGGCGACGTGCTGACTCCGGCACCGCTTCGGACACTTCTCCGGGATCGAGCAGGTGGCGCCATGCAAACAAGACGGCCAGCACGGTGAAAGCCAGCGCTGCGGCGGCCAGCAGGGCAATGCGCCAGTTGAACAGTGTTGCCAGGCCTGCGAGAAATACCGGCGCTGCTGCCCAGCCAAGCGCACCGGAAAGTCCGTGCACGCTGAAGGCGTGACCCAGCCGTGGCGTGCTGACACGCCGGTTGAGCAAGGTGAAATCGGCCGGGTGAAACACGCTGTTGCCGGCTCCTGCCAGTGCGGAAAACAGCATCAGCGCTGGATAGTTGCTGCTCGAGGCCAGTCCCAATGCGGCCAGCCCGAGCAGGGCGAGACCGCTCAGAAGCACCGGCAGTGCGCCAACGCGATCGACAACAAACCCGGCGAGGGCCTGACCGGCGCCGGAGACAACGAAGAACATGGTCATCAACAGGCCGAGCTCGGCATAACTCAGGGAAAACGCGACCTTGAGCCATGGAAACAGCGGCGCGAGGATAAGGTGAAAGAAATGCGAAGTGCCATGGCCGAGACCGACCAGGCCAATGACCTGGGCATCGGTACGGAGGGTCTGCGTTGTGTTTGATGTCGTCATGCTGGATCTACGGGTGAATCAACGGCCCGGGGCCGGGTCCGATGCGCCGGCACACGAGCGCGTGTGCCCGGTGAGGTAACAAACGCCTAGTTTAACGTGCGTTCTGCAGGCGTGTCGTCGACACGGCTGGCGCCAAGCGTTGGCACTTCCAGATTGAGGTCCCACTCGGCCTTGGTTGCCGTGTCCTTGATCAACTTCATCAGGCCGTGCAGCAGGTTTTCGCCAAGCGACAGGTCCAGACCGCTGCCTTTGCTCGGAAGCATGGAAAGTATGGTCTGGCCTTTGTCATTGCGGCGCGCACGGATGCGGGTAACGAGAAACGGTTCGTCGCCAAGCGGGTGCTCGCGGCTGGTCTCTTCCTGCTGCTTCTGCTCCCGGGTGGCTTTGGAAAATTGCACCTGTTTGAGCGCCTTTTCATGCTCCAGCCCGAGCAACGCCTTGCGTGCTTCCGGGCTTGCCTGTGATTGTATTTCCGGGCGCGACTGGGCTATTTGCAGTAACACCGGCCAGAAACGTTTGACCAGCCGGCGTGTCATCCAGAACAGGATCTCCGCGGATCCGGAGAAATACACGTGCACCAGCAGCCGGTCGTCTTCGGCCATGAATTCGACGGTAATGCGTTCCAGATTCATAAGGACAGTTTACTCGATGGGCGCCGGTTGCAGAAGCCGCGGCGGCACCCTCGCTGACGGTAGCGGCGTACGGCGCGCATGATGCACCGGTGAATATTTCTTTTTTATTAAGACCGGGTGACCTGTCGCCGGGGACTCACTCCTCGTGCTGCGCCGGCTTGTGGTCGGAGACCAGGCGCTGCTGTATATCGCCCGGTGCCTGTTCGTAATGGCTGAATTCGATTGAATAGGAGCCCGCGCCTCCGGTAATGGACTTCAGGCGGGACTGGTAGTTGTCGAGCTCGGCCAGTGGCACCTTGCCGGTTAGCTTCATCATGCCACCAGATAGCGCATCATTTCCGCTGACCTGGCCGCGCCGTGATGCCAGATCACCACTGATATCGCCGATCGCTTCTTGCGGCACGAAGATTTCGATATTGACGATCGGCTCGAGAACGACCGGCTTGGCTTTCTCCACGGCTTCCAGAAACGCCTTGCGCCCGGCGGCGACAAAAGCAACTTCCTTGGAATCAACGCTGTGATGTTTGCCGTCGTATACCGTGACCTTGACGTCCTGCATTCTGTGGCCGGACAACGGGCCGGATTCCAGTACCGAACGAACACCTTTCTCCACAGCCGGAATAAACTGGCCCGGAATAACACCGCCCTTGATTTCGTCCACGAACTGAAAACCACTGCCGCGCTCCAGCGGTGTCACGCGCAGATACACCTCGCCAAACTGGCCTGCGCCGCCGGTCTGTTTCTTGTGGCGGCAATGGCCTTCGGCGGTCGCCCTGATGGTTTCGCGGTAAGGAATGCGTGGCGGCCGGGTTGCGAGCTGCAGGCCGTAGGTCTTTTCCATCTTTTCCATGGTCAGGCGCAGATGCAAGTCTCCGAGGCCGCGCAGGACGGTTTCGTTCAGTGTCGTGTCCTGCTCGACAATCAGGGTCGGTTCCTCTGCGCTCATCCGGTGCAACACATCAGCCAGCTTCTGCTCGTCTCCGTGCCGGGTTGCTTCCAGTGCCAGACCGAATACCGGTTGCGGGAAGTCGAGTGGCTTGAGATGAATATGGCTGTCTTCCTGGGAATCATGCAGTACCGCATCGAAATGAATCTCGTCGACTTTGGCCACAGCAACGATGTCGCCCGGGACCGCTGAATCGACTTCTTCGTGATTCTTGCCTTGCAAGCGGTAAAGATGGGATACCTTGAACGGCTTGCGTGCGTCGCCGATAAACAGCTGTGTGTTCGGTGTGACCGTTCCCTGATGCACCCGGAAGACGCCAAGCTTGCCAATGAACGGGTCGATCTCGACCTTGAACACATGTGCCAGAACATGCTTCGACGGATCGGGTTCGGCATGAAGGGGTTCGGCCTCATCGCCCTCGCCGCGCAGGAATTGCGGGGGGTTGCCCTCGGTCGGATTCGGCATCAGTTTCGAGATCGAGTTCAGCAGAAGATCGACGCCGGCTCCGGTTTTCGCTGATACAAAACACACCGGCACCAGATGGCCCTCGCGCAGTGCGCGTTCAAATGGTTCATGCAATTGTTCGGGCGTCACATGTCCCTGATCGAGATACAGCGTCATGAGCTCTTCGTCGACTTCCACGACCTGATCAACGATGGCGGTGTGCGCATCCGGCACCGGCATCAGGTCCGATTCGCCATCGGGCTGGAAGAAACAGTCGATAACTTTTTCGCCGTTGTTCGCTGGAAGATTGATGGGCAGACATTCGGTGCCAAACTCGTCCTGAATGTCCTTTAGCAGACGCGCCAGATCGACATCCTCGGCGTCGATGCGGTTGATGATGATGACTCGGCAAAGATCGCGCGCTTTTGCCCACTCCATCATCCGCCGTGTCATCAGTTCCACGCCGGCAGAGGCGTTGATGACGATCGCCGCTGTTTCAACCGCGGAGAGGGCTGGCAGGGACTGTCCGACAAAATCCAGATAGCCAGGTGTGTCGAGCATGTAAACATGCGTGTCGTCGTAAGCGAAGTTGGTGACCGCGAGTTTGACCGAGTGGCCATGTTCTTTTTCGCGCGGATCGTAGTCACAAACA
>JASFUE010000140.1:0-8270 GCA_050050435.1 Burkholderiales bacterium
GTCACGCCATCCACGTCGACGTCGTCCATCATGATGTAGCCGAGGGCAAGCTTGCCGGTCGGGATCATCCAGGAACCGCCAACCCACCAGCCATCACGCTCGATCTTCGAGCCGCCCGAGTTCGTCGAATCCCATTCGTTGGATTCGAAGATCACGTCAAACGCGAAGTTACCGAAGGTCATGCCACCACCGATACGGTACTCCGAGTCGCTGGTGTCCGTACCCGGTCCACCGCCCGTGCCGCTCAGGTCAGCATTGTCGACGTTACCGCCGGCTGCGTAGACGCGCCAGCCACCGAATCCGGCCTGACCATCATAACGCGCACCGTAGAACAGTTCCGTCCAGTCTTCGCCACCAGCGACAAGACCCGTACCGGTCGGGCCGGCCAGAGCATAGTCAACCTGGAAGGTGAAACCGCTCCAGTTTGGCGAGATGTAGGTGATGGTTGAATCGGTACGACGGGCGCCGATGTTGCTGCCGTTGAACACGGCGCTGGCACCGACAAGACCCGACTGGCCCATACCGTTGACGATGTTACCGCCAGGGCCGGCAGCGCCGTGGAACGGGTCAACCGCGTAACCGGTGGCTTCCAGGATGTTTTCCTGGGTACCGAAGCGAACCTCACCCCACTTCTCGCCAGCCAGACCGATGTAGCTGTTCCGGTTGTTGATGCTGGTGCCGTTACCGCCGTTGGCAGCGTTACCACCGTGGTAGCCAACTGCGCCGACGTCCAGCTCAAGGTGACCCTTGACCTGCATGCCGGTGCCAAGATCATCAACCATATCCCACCAGAACCGCGAGTGGGTGTTGTTCATCTGTGCCTGGCTTTCGTTACCGTTGTCAAATGACTCCAGGAAGAGATCGAACTCTCCACCGAAGCTGACATCGACGGCCATCGCCGCGGACGGTGCCGCGATGACGCCGGCTGCTGCCAGTGCTATTAGACTCTTCTTCATGCTATCTCCTTTGTTTGCTTAAGCCGGACAGACGCTTCTAGATACGCCCGCCCATTGAGGCGTTGACCGCCCCACCCCTTTTTCCAAACCTCTCCCGGGAAAGAAGAAGTCGCTGGCGATTGTGCCAAAGTGCAACATCCCAAAGCAAGCTTTTCGCGTACTGACATGGGCTTACAGCCATTTTGTTGCAAAAAAGACACGATTCGGCGATGGTCACTCAAAGTTATCCACAGATTATTGATTTGTGCTCCATGACAAATAGTTATCCAAACTTATTAAACTTGGTTCTGGAAATGCGGTGGCAGCCCTCAGTCAATGCTGAAAAAATCAAAAAAATGATGACCGCGGCCGGTTCGCCTTGCCGACAACATCAACGACGCCGTCCAGCCGGCGGCGCTGCGTTTAGCCGCCTTTCTTCATCGCGCGAGAATGATTGACTGAGCTTGCTGGATCGCAAACAAGCGCGCATCCGGCCAACCGTTCGCCAACGTCAGGCAATGTACGCAGCCAACTGTTAGAACAAGCGAACCCGGCGTTTCAGCCGAACAGCTGGGCCAGCGCAACACCCGGCTCTTCTGCACGCATGAAAGCCTCGCCAACAAGGAATGCATGCACATCGGCCGCACGCATGCGCTGCACGTCTTCGCGTCCGAGTATTCCACTCTCGGTCACGACGAGTTTGTCTCGCGGAATGGCTGGCAACAGGTCCAGCGTGGTCTCGAGCCGGGTTTCGAAGGTACGCAGGTTACGATTGTTGATTCCCAACAACGGTGTTTGCAAGCGTAGTGCTCGACGCAATTCCACTGCATCGTGCACTTCAACCAGCACCGCCATGCCGAGTGAATGCGCAATCGTTTCAAGCTCGGCCATGCGTTCGTCATCGAGTGCGGCCACGATCAGAAGAATGCAATCGGCCCCCATCGCACGCGACTCATGGATTTGGTAGGGGTCGACCATAAAGTCCTTGCGCAAGACCGGTAAGCCACTGGCTTCGCGCGCCTGCTTCAGGTAATCGGCGTGGCCCTTGAAAAACTGCACATCGGTGAGAACGGACAGGCAGACGGCGCCATGCGCGGCATAGGACCGGCCAATCTGTGCCGGGTCGAAGCTCTCGCGTAGCACGCCCTTGCTGGGGCTGGCTTTCTTGACCTCGGCGATCACTGCCGGAGCGCCCGCGGCAATCTTTGCCTGCATCGCGCCGACAAAGTCACGCGGCGCCGGGGCCTGCCGTGCCTCGGCCTGAACCGCCGCCATCGGGCGCTTCTTCATGCTTGCGGCGATCTCCTCGCGCTTCACCGCGAGTATTTTTTCAAGAATGTCAGACATCAAAACTTTCTTTCACCGCTGAGTCCGCGGAGGCAGATCAAATTCAAAAATCTACCACCAAGACACCAAGAACACGAAAGTCACCAAGAAACGCAAACTCTATTGCTCGTTAAGAAAATGTCTGCCAATTCTTGGCCAAGTATGCGGCAGAATAGATTTCCGAATTCGGTTTTCTTGGTGTGCTTGGTGTCTTCGTGGTGAGCTTATTAACTCTGGTTTTCCTCAGCGACCTTGGCGCTGAGTGCGTTAAGCAGTTAAGCGATTAGTGAACGTCACGAACTCATCCAGCCTCGCTCTCGCCGCGCCACTTTCAATGACCTCCAGCGCCTTGCGCACGCCGGCTTCAAGGCTGTCGGTCAAACCAGCGGTATAGATTGCCGCACCGGCATTGAGCGCAACCACGTCGCGCGCCACCGGATGGAGTCCTTCGAGCGCTTCGAGCAGCATTCGCTTTGCAACCACCGGATCATCCACGCGAATTGCCGCAAGTTCGGCCGGCTTCATGCCGAAGCGTCGCGGGTGCACCTTGTACTCGACAACTTCATCATTTTTCAGCTCGGCCACAAACGTTTCTGCTGCGGGCGAAATTTCATCGAGACCATCCTCGCCATGAACCACCATGACATGCCGGCTGCCAAGCCGCTGCAGCACGCGCGCCTGGATGCCCACCAGATCGGGATGGAATACGCCCATCACCTGATTGGGCGCTCCGGCGGGATTGGTCAACGGCCCGAGGATATTGAAAATCGTACGCACGCCAAGCTCGCGGCGCACCGGCGCGGCGTGTTTCATCGCCGAATGGTGACTGGGCGCAAACATGAAACCGACGCCAACCTCTTCAATGCATTGGGCGACCTGTTCCGGCGTGATCGCGAGATTCGCTCCGAGCGCCTCGAGCACATCGGCGCTGCCCGAAGTGCTGGATACCGAACGTCCGCCATGTTTTGCCACCCGCGCACCTGCTGCCGCCGCCACAAATGTAGCGGCAGTTGAAATATTGAAGGAGTGCGCGTTATCGCCTCCGGTGCCACAAGTGTCGACCAGTGCGGTCTTGTCCACCATTGGCACCTTCGTGGAAAAATCGCGCATCACCTGTGCTGCCGCGGTAATTTCACCGATGGTTTCCTTCTTCACGCGCAGTCCGACGATAATCGCCGAAATCATTACCGGCGAGACTTCGCCGCTCATGATCTGTCGCATCACATCGAGCATTTCCTCGTGAAAAATCTCGCGATGTTCGATGGTCCGTGCCAGTGCTTCCTGTGGTGTCATCGCTGTGCCTCGTTCAGGAAATTCTTCAATAATGCATGTCCATGTTCGCTGAGTATCGATTCCGGATGAAACTGCACCCCTTCCACCGGCAACTGCCGGTGGCGCACACCCATGATCTCGCCGTCATCGGTCCACGCGGTGACGTCGAGGCATTCGGGCAGGCTTTCCCGCTCGATCACCAGCGAATGATAACGGGTCGCGGTGAACGGCTCCGGCAGGCCGGCAAATACCCCATTGGCATGATGATGAATCGGCGAAGTCTTGCCATGCATCAACGTCTTTGCGTGGATGATGTTGCCACCGAACGCCTGGCCGATGCACTGATGACCGAGACAAACGCCGAGAACCGGTACGCGCCCGGCAAATGCTTCGACCAGCGCCACCGATATGCCGGCCTCGTTCGGCGTACAAGGTCCGGGGGAGATGACGATGCGCTGCGGTCGCATGGCCTCGACCTGCTCGAGCGTGATCTCATCGTTGCGGTACACACGCACGTCCTCGCCCAGCTCACCCAGATATTGCACAAGGTTGTAGGTAAACGAGTCGTAGTTATCAATCATCAGCAACATGGTGCTCAGTCTCTTTTTTCCGCGGAGATATTATCCCCGCTGCACGGTTCACGCCGATTCGTCCGTCTTCAAAGCGACGCTCACAAGGGAATCGGAAAAGCTTGGGGCTCGGGGTCCGGCCGATGCGCTCGGCCAGGCGGGTTGTTTCAGGCAGCAGGCTTGCGCCAGCACCCGCGCTGGAGAGAGGAAAGAACGGCAACATTCTGGGTTTCACGCATAAGGGGGATTATTGCGGCATCCTCGTCCCGGAGCAAGCCTGTGCTGCGATCAGCCGGCCCGGGACCGGCACTACACCTGCTCTGTGACGAGCAGGGCAACAGGAAACTGCGCCAGCAACTTGCCGACAGGGATGGAGTCGCTCGGCGCAAATTGACCGCCGCTCATAACATCGCGCAATTGGCCGTTACGCAATGCTTGCGGCAACACGATGGCGGTATCACCCCATTGCGAGGCAGGTACCAATGGCCGCTCGGCACCGGCAGTCAGCTCAAACACAAATCGTGGCGCCACCAGCAGTGCGCATTGACCGTCGAGCGCGCGGGCAAAAGCGACAAGGTGGCGCGCCCGCGCGCCCACGGCATCCACTGGCAGATAATCGCCGACCGCAAACAGATCGGGATACTGCGCCCGTATACGTAATCCCGTCGCCGTGACGAACAGCTTCGGCAGGCCCGTCTCCCATTCTTCTGATAATGCGGCGGAGCCAGCGCGAGCAACTGCATCCAGCAGAATCTCGCGCGCCGGAAAATCAACTGGTGAACGATTGTCCGGGTCAACCAGACTCAGATCCCACAACTCCGAACCCTGGTAAAAATCCGGCACGCCCGGGGCAGCCAGCTTGATCGCCAACTGTGCCAGGCTGTTAACTGCGCCAGCGATCTGGATCGGGCGGCAGGTGCGAACGAAATCATCGAGGAACTCGCCGTTGCTCGGCGAAACCGTCGCAGCAACAAACTCGTCGAGAGCACGCTCGTAATCGTCATTGATATTGGTCCAGCTTGTGCGCGTTTTCGCTTCCCGCACGGCCTTTTTCATATACGCCTGCAAGCGTGCGTACAACGCTTCGATCATCCGCTCGTTATCGGCTAGCCGGCCGAACGGCCAAACCCCTGCCAGCGCCTGATAGAACAGCCATTCCGTTGCCGGTTCGGGGACTACGCCGTGGATCGTGTCCTTGCGATGCACTGCGTTCATGCCCGACCAGCGCACAACCGCTTCATGCCAGCGTTGCGGAATCTCGCTGAGCACATACAACCGGGCGCGCGCATCCTCGCCGCGCTTGGTGTCGTGCGTTGCGCTCGCCGACAATCCGCCGGGCTGCGTTTGCGCACGCTGCGCCATGCGCGCGTGAAACTCTGCCAGCGGTGCGCCATAGTGCTGCGGGCTTGCGCCGACCTCGTTGAGCGCGATCAAGCGATTGAAACGGTAGAACAGCGTGTCTTCGATGGCTTTTGCCATCACCGGACCGCTGGTCTGCTGGAAGCGCGTGGCGAACGCCAGGGCGCGGGTTCGGAAATCGGTTTTATCGAAACCGATTTGATCAAAATCGGTTCGATCGAAATTGCCCTGGTCCACATCGACCAGCAGCAGACCTTCGATGAAGTCAATTGCCCGCACATCCTCTACCACGCGGGCCGATTTTGCGGCTCTGGCTGCCCCGGCAATCAATGCCCGGTCCAACTCGCTTACACCCGGGGCATCGACATAGCTGCGGTAGACCGGCAGGGCAACGGCCATCTCGACGATGGCGCGGCGCAGGCTATCAGCACCGAGGTCGCGGCTGCGCAAATCGTGCCCGGCAATCATCGCTGCCTGCCTGGTCAAAAAAATCAGTTCCGCTGCGAGGTTGTGTTCGAATATCTGGCGTTTGGCGGCGGCTGCGGCTTGTACATAATCGATTCGCTCCCCGGTAAACGCCTCATAAGCGCGGTCCATGTCGGCTTCGCGATGCCGATCGACCAACAATCCACCGAGTGCAGCGATGAACTCGTAGCCGGTGGTCCCGTCGACTGGCCAGTCGCGGCGCAGTGCTTCCGCCGGCTCGAGGATCTTTTCGACCAGCAGATACAGCGGTTCGCCAGCGGGCGCCTGTTGGCGAAACCCCTCGAGATACGCCTTCGGGTCGGCCAGGCCATCGATATGGTCGATCCGAACGCCATGGACCTGACCCGCGGCGATCAACTCGAACAACCGCGCGTGCACATCAGCAAACACCTGCGGGTCTTCCACCCTGACGCCGATCAGTTCGGCAATCTCGAAAAAACGCCGGTAGGTGAGCGCCTCGCGTGCCAGCCGCCAGTGCGCCAGCCGCCAGATCTGTGCTTCATGAATACGATGCAGCCAGTCGCGCTCGGCAGTTATGGCAGCAACAGCGCGCTCGATCGCGTGCGCTTCAGCGGGGTCGGCGGCACAGTTTGCGAGCTGCGCCTTCAGTGCAGCAGCCTCGGGACCACGGCAGCTCGCAAAATGCTTTGCCAGAGAAGCGAGCGCTGCACTGTCAGCGTGCGCCAGCACCTGTGAATAGGTTGGTGGCGTCAATGGCAAACGGCGGTCGTAGTAACCAAAGAACAGCTCGCCACGGTCCCCATCGAACCCGATACGAAATTCGCCGTTGGCCAGCGCGTCAGCATAGGCAGAACCCAGCATCGGCAACAATAAACTGGGTTGCGACCAGTCGATGTCGAAGTGCGTCGCAAACGGACTTTGGGCTCCCCACTCCAGCACGTCATGCCACCAGGCATTTCCATCGGCCGTACCCATGTGATTCGGCACGAAATCGACAATCAGGCCGAGCCCGGCATCAGACAGCGAATCGCTTAACAGCCCGAAACCTTTTTCGCCGCCGATTGCCGGTTCGATCGCGGCGAAATCGATGCCGTCATAGCCGTGCGATGAACCCGGCACGGCAGCAAACAGCGGTGACGCGTAGAGATGACTCACGCCGAGCCGGGCAAGGTAGCCGGCCAGCGACGCTGCCCGCGAGAATGTCATTTCGCCTCGCAGCTGCAATCGATAAGTGGCAGTCGGTCTGGTCACATTCGGTTTCGACAACATCGGTTTGATAACAACATGCCTGATCGGCGCTAACGCGGGCGTTCGCGCCTGACCGCTTCGATGATGGTCCTCCAGCGCTCCGACTGCGTCACTGTTTCGATTGCAGCCGGCGCGCGCACTCGCCAGTTCGGATATTCATCGCTCGTTCCGGGCACATTCACCGGCGCCTCGGCACCGCACAGATCCTCGAATTGCACTGCCAGCAGCCGAGATGGCGTGCGCGCCAGGTACGCATGAATCGCTGCCGCAAGTGCAGATGTCATTTCGGTTTGCTGAACCGGTTTTGCGCCGCGCAGCTCGTCGGCGAGAGCAACCCGTGGAAACTCGCGCCGCAGTCGCTCGATCAGCGCACAGCGATCCTCGTCACGCTGTGTGCGACGCTTTCGTGCAGCCGCTTTATCAAGCAAGCCGATACTTTCGAACAGCGTGATATCACTGCCTTTCCACCACCCCGAAAGCGGTGGCAGGTCGTGGGTCGATGCACTGAGCAGCGCACTTTTCTCAAAGCTTCGCACCGCGCGGAACCCGGTGCGGTTGCGTTCGAAATAGAGCACCTTGTAGGAGAGCATGTTCACACCATGCATCATCGCCGCGAACCCGCGCGGAACGGTTCCCAGGTCCTCGCCAATGACGACGGTGTCCGTGGCAACGGATGCTGCAGCCAGCGCGCGCACCATGTCCGCGACCGGGTAGAGCACGTAACAACCATTCTCCGGGGTGCCGCCGTGAGGAATCCAGTAAAGCCGGTGCAGTCCCATCGCGTGATCGATGCGAATGGCGCCTGCGTGGCGCATGACGGTTTCCAGTTCGTTCTGATAGGGAGCAAACTGCTGCTCGCGCAAAACGGTTGGTGACAGCGGCGCCAAACCCCAGTCCTGTCCGTGTTCGAAAAACGAATCCGGCGGCGCACCGATGCTCGCGCCCGCGACGACCAGTGCAGGGTTAGTCCATGTCGCGGAACCGTCGGGCGCCGTGCCGACCGCGAAATCGAGGTACAAGCCGATGCGCATTCCCGCCGCATGGGCGCGACGGGCAGCTTCTCCCAGTTGCGTGTCCGCGACCCATTGCAGCCACAGATGGAAGCGGACTTTGT
>JASFUE010000141.1:0-8231 GCA_050050435.1 Burkholderiales bacterium
CGGCAACAAGGATGGATTTGATCTGGCGTGCTTCGGCAAGCGCCAGTTCAATTTGCTGGGCGGGCTCATTTTGCTGCCCTTGTTCACTTTGCTGCGCGAGGACGGTCACATGACCCATTTTGCGCCCGGGCCGCGCTTCGTTTTTTCCGTACAGGTGCAGCTTGGTTCCGCGATGTCGCAGCACCTCATCCCAGCGCGGCTGCCCATTGGCCCAAAGGTCTCCGAGCAGGTTGAGTATCACCGCCGGACGGAGCAGCGAGGTATCACCCAACGGCAGCGAACACATCACGCGCACTTGCTGTTCGAACTGCGAAGTCGCACAGGCATCTATCGTGTAGTGTCCACTGTTGTGCGGGCGTGGCGCGATTTCGTTGACCAGTAGGCGTCCATCGTCACGCAGGAAATATTCAACGCACAACACACCCCGGTAATCGAGCTTGCTGGCCAGCTCAATGGCGAGTCGCCGCGCTTCGGCTGCCACATCTGGCGAAACCCGCGCCGGAACGATGGATATGTCAAGAATGCCGTTGGCATGCTCGTTTTCCGAGACCGGAAAAGTCATGACAGCATCGTCGAAACCCCGAACGACCACAACCGACAGTTCCTTTTGCAAGGTAACGAATTTTTCCAGCACGCATGCTTCGGCGCGCAACTGCGCGAATGCCTCGGCGAGTTCGTCCGCCGATGCCACGCGCATCTGGCCTTTGCCGTCATAGCCGAAACGGCTGACTTTCAGTATGCCAGGAAGCAGTGGGTTGATTTCGGGAGAATCCAGGTCCGCTTCGGAACGAATAACGGCAAACGGTGCAGTGGCAACACCGTGATCGCGCATAAACAGTTTTTCCCGAATGCGATCCTGCGCCACCGCGACACTGCCGGCCGCCGGGCTGACAACGCAACGTTCGGCAAGTCGTTGCAGACTCTCGGCCGGCACATTCTCGAACTCGGTCGTGGCCGCGGCACAGCGCGCTGCCATCTCGGCAAGCGCCGCGCTATCGGCGTAGTCCGCCTTCAGATGTCCATCGGCAACGGTTCCGGCGGGACTGTTATCGCCCGGATCGAGAACCAGCACCTTGTAACCCATGCTCTGCGCGGCCATGGTGAACATGCGCCCGAGCTGTCCGCCGCCAAGCAAGCCCAGCCATGCACCCGGCGTGATCATTTGCGCGCTGATTTCCCGGCCCCTGCTTTACTGGCGGCCGTTTTTCCTGCAGTGGTCTTTTTGACACGGGGCAGTTCCATCGCCTTTACGCGGGCACGCTGCCGGGCACGAAACGCAGAAAGTTTGCGGGCCAGTTTCGGGTCGGCATTCGCCAAAACAGACACCGCGAACAACGCTGCATTGGCCGCACCCGCTTCGCCTACAGCGAAAGTGGCAACCGGGATACCGCGCGGCATTTGTGCGATTGACAACAGTGAGTCCAGGCCGCGCATCGCGCGCGAAGTGACCGGTACGCCAAGCACCGGCAAGGTGGTCTTCGATGCAATCATGCCTGGCAGATGAGCGGCACCGCCAGCACCAGCGATGATCAGTTGCAGTCCGCGCGCGCTGGCGCGCTCGGCGTAACGGAACATTTCATCCGGTGTTCGGTGAGCCGATACGACGCGCGCCTCGTAACCAACCTTGAATTCCTCCAGTACTGCGGCTGCATGCTGCATCACGTTCCAGTCGCTCTCGCTTCCCATGACCACGCCAATAAGTGGCGTTTTCTGTTTGGCTGTCCGGCGCATTTTTCAACAGTTCCTAAAGGCACGCACGATCATTCTCCGGCAATTCATTCTTTGCCAAAATTGGGCAAGCTCGATCCACCGCGCGTTTCATCTTCCTTGTAAGGGAAGCGTACGTGGCCATAACGGATCAACAATACTGCAGCGGCAATGAGCAGAATAGCGCCTGAAATCCCGAGCAGATGCCATACGTCCAGTTCCTTGACGTCAAGTATCACGTAACGTGCAAGGGCCACCATTGCGATATAGAGCGGGAAACGCACCGGCAATTTTCCGGAGTTGTAGTACAGGCCGACCATGGTCAATACTTCCAGGTAGAGGAACATCAGCAGCAAGTCGGCCAGCGTCACCTTCTGGTTGCTGATCATCAGCATCACTTCCTGGTAACCGGCGACCACCGTGGCAACGGCGATCACCATAAGCCCGATGTTCTCTACGATCTCGAGCGCAACCTGCGCATAGCGTGCAACACGCGATTTAGCCGGCATGATTGTTCCGGGTGCGCGGTTCAGGCGGCCTTGTAGAAGCGCTCGGCCATGTCTTCCATCGAGATTGGCCTGACTTTTTCGGCGTTGCCGGCGGTACCGAAGGCCTCGAAGCGCGCTACGCAGATTGATTTCGCCGCCTGCATGGCTGGCTTTAGATACTTGCGCGGATCGAATTCACCTTTGTCCTTGTTGAAGGCACGGCGAATGGCGCCTGTCATGGCCAGACGGATATCGGTATCGATGTTGATCTTGCGCACACCGTGCTTGATACCTTCCTGGATTTCCTCGACTGGCACGCCGTAAGTTTCCTTCATTTCACCACCGTTTTCACGGATAACGGCCAACCAGTCCTGCGGAACACTGGACGAGCCGTGCATGACCAGATGAGTATTGGGAATCTTGGAATGAATTTGCTTTATGCGGTCAATAGCCAGAATATCGCCAGTCGGCTTGCGGGTAAACTTGTAAGCACCATGCGACGTGCCGATTGCGATCGCGAGCGCGTCGACACCGGTTTTCTTTACGAAATCTTCAGCCTGATCCGGATCGGTCAGCAACATCTCGCGGGTCAGAGTACCTTCTGCCCCGGACCCGTCTTCCTTGTCAGCCTTCATGGTCTCCAACGAGCCAAGGCAGCCAAGCTCACCTTCCACCGAAACGCCGACCGGGTGCGCCATTTCGACAACCCGACGCGTGACTTGAACGTTGTATTCATATGAGGCTGGCGTCTTCGCATCTTCTTCAAGCGAACCATCCATCATGACACTGGAGAACCCGGAACGGATCGAGCGCTGACACACTGCAGGCGAGGCACCATGGTCCTGATGCATGACGATGGGGATATGCGGGTATTGTTCGATCGCGGCCAGAATGAGGTGACGCAGGAACGGTTCGCCGGCGTATTTGCGGGCACCGGCCGATGCCTGCATGATCACCGGGCTTGCAGTTTCGCTCGCCGCCTGCATGATCGCTTGCACCTGTTCGAGATTGTTCACGTTGAATGCCGGAACGCCGTAGCCGTTCTCGGCAGCGTGATCGAGAAGTTGCCTCATCGAGACGAGTGCCATGGTTGGATTACCTCCGTGTTATGAATTCCGTGTTCTGGATTGTCAGGGGCGACGTGCTTCGCCGACTCTTACGATTTTCATTGTATTGGTGCCGCCGGCGGTGCCAATCGGTTCGCCAAACGTCACCACGATCAGATCGCCGTCTCCAACGACGCCGGCATTGACCAGCTTTTCTTCCGCCTCCTGCAGCATTACGTCGAGTTCATGACCGCGGTAGTCGATCATCAACGGAAATACGTCGCGAAACAGGCTCAGCCGGTAGCGCGTAGTGATTTCCGGTGTCAACGCATAGATCGGCACACCGGAATTCAGCCGCGAGATCCACAAGGCGGTGGAACCGGACTGGGTCAGTGCGGCAATGGCCTTGACCTTGAGATGATGAGCGGTGAACAGCGCAGCCATCGCGATGGACTGGTCAACTCGGGTAAACACCCGGTCGAGAAACTCTCGATCCAGCGTGACTTCGTCTGATTTCTCGGCTTCGAGGCAGATTCGCGCCATCGATTCCACTGTCTCAACCGGGTAGCCGCCCGAAGCCGTTTCGGCTGACAGCATCACTGCATCGGTGCCGTCGAGCACCGCATTGGCGACATCGGAAACTTCCGCGCGGGTCGGTACCGGACTGGTAATCATCGATTCCATCATCTGCGTTGCGGTGATGGTGAGCTTGTTCTGCTCGCGTGCCATGCGAATCAGTTTTTTCTGCAACGCCGGCACAGCTGCATCACCGACTTCAACGGCGAGATCACCGCGCGCCACCATGATGCCGTCACTAGCCTTGAGCATGTCGTCCATCGCCTGCACTGCTTCGGCCCTTTCCATCTTGGCAATGATCACGGCATGGCCGCCGGCCGCGCGCATGAGTTCGCGCGCCATGTACATATCGGCACCGCTCTTCGGAAACGATACGGCGAGAAAATCCGCTTTCATTTCCACCGCGGTTCTGATGTCCTGCATGTCCTTGGCGGTCAGCGCCGGCGCAGTCAGACCGCCGCCCTGGCGATTGATGCCCTTGTTGTTCGAAAGGTCCCCGCCGACCCGAACGATCGTGTGAATTTCCGTGCCGCTCACCTGGCGAACGTCCAGCACCAGCCGGCCGTCATCGAGCAACAGCACATCGCCGTTGCGCACGTCCCGGGTCAGCTCGCGGTAGTCGAGACCGACCCGCTCCTGATTTCCCATTTCGCAGTCGGCGTCTAGGATAAAGCTGTCACCTTTTCGGAGCACGATCTTGCCCGACTCGAATTTACCGATGCGGATTTTCGGGCCTTGCAGGTCGCACATTACGCCAATGGTGCGGCCAGCCGCCTGCGCCGCTTCCCTGACCAGTTCGGCCCGCGCCAGGTGTTCTTCCCTGGTGCCGTGCGAAAAATTCATCCGCACCACATCGACACCTGCGGCCACCATCCGCCCGATGACTTCCGCGCTGCTAGATGCGGGTCCAAGTGTGGCGACGATCTTGGTGCTACGCTGCATGGCTTGTGCTCATTTTTCCGGCGGTGTGTCGGCACGCACCTCTAGTATTTCGATCGCCGGCAGTTTCCGGCCCTCGAGAAATTCGAGAAAGGCCCCACCCGCAGTAGAAATGTAATCGATCTTCGAAGAAATACCGTATTTGCCGATGGCGGCGATAGTGTCCCCACCACCGGCAATCGAAAAAGCGCTCGAATCGGCAATGGCATTGGCAAGGATGCGTGTGCCTTCTCCGAACTGGTCGAACTCGAACACGCCCAGCGGTCCGTTCCAGACGATGGTGCCAGCCTTGCCAACGAGTGATGCGAGTTCGGCGGCGCTATCGGGACCAAAATCGAGAATCATGTCGTCATCTTCGACCGCATCGACACTCTTGACCGCCGCCTCGGCATCGGCCGAGAACGATTTGGCACATACCACGTCGGTTGGCAACGGTACGCTACCGCCGCGCTGCGAAGCCGTCTGCATTATCTTTTTCGCTTCGTCGACCAGATCCGGCTCGGCCAGTGACTTGCCGATCTTGTTACCGGTGGCCAGCAAGAAAGTATTGGCGATGCCACCGCCGACGATGAGCTGGTCGACTTTGGTGGCGAGCTCGGCAAGGATAGTCAGTTTGGTCGAGACTTTCGATCCGGCAACAATAGCGACCAGCGGCCGCGCCGGCTCCCGGAGCGCGCGCGAAAGCGCGTCGATTTCCGCGCTCATCAACGGTCCGGCACAGGCAACCGGAGCAAACCGCGCGATCCCGTAGGTACTGGCCTGCGCCCGGTGCGCGGTGCCAAAGGCGTCGTTCACATAAACGTCACACAGCTTCGCCATTTTGCGGGCGAGCGCTTCGTCGTCGCTTTTCTCGCCCTTGTTGACACGGCAATTTTCCAGCAAAACCACCTGGCCGGGCTGCACTTCAACACCATCGACCCAGTCCTGTCTGAGCTCCACATTTGTCTTGAGCAATTCACCGAGACGTCTGGCCACCGGAGCCAGCGAGTCGATTGGCCGCAATTCGCCTTCCTTTGGCCTGCCAAGATGTGACGTGACCATCACCGCCGCTCCAGCATCGAGTGCCTGGCGGATGGCCGGCACCGATGCGCGTATGCGCGTGTCATCGCTGATCCCGCCCGCGTCATCGAGCGGCACGTTCAGGTCTGCGCGGATAAAGACGCGCTTGCCCTTCAATTCAAGGTCCTGCATACGAAGCAACGGCATACCTTCGTTTGTTCCTCTGGCAAACCTGCAAATCGACTTCAAAAATGGAAAGGCACAGGATTATCATCCTGTGCCCTGCTTCGAGTTCCTGTAACCGGGACTACTTGGCCTTCATCAGCGCCATTGTCGTATCGAGCATACGATTGGAGAAGCCCCATTCGTTGTCATACCAGGAGCACACTTTGACCAGCGTGCCTTCGGATACCTTGGTCAGGGTGGAATCGAAAATCGAGGACGCCGGATTGTGGTTGAAGTCGATCGACACCAGCGGCGCCTCGTTGTATTCAAGCACGCCTTTCAAGGGACCGGCGGCAGCTTTCTTCACCACTTCGTTAACCTCGTCAACGCTGGTCGCGCGCTTGGCAACAAAGGCCAGATCGACAATCGATACATTGATAGTGGGCACTCGCACTGCGAATCCGTCGAGCTTGCCGTTGAGTTCCGGCAGAACCAACCCGACGGCAGCTGCAGCGCCGGTCTTTGTCGGAATCATCGACATGGTCGCAGAACGCGCCCGGCGCAGATCCGAGTGGTAGACATCGGTCAGCACCTGATCGTTGGTATACGCGTGAATGGTCGTCATCAGGCCATTGACCACACCGATACTGTCGTTCACGGCCTTTACCAGCGGCGCCAGGCAGTTGGTGGTGCAAGAGGCATTGGATATCACCTGGTGCTTGCTGGTGAGCACATCGTCGTTGACTCCATAGACAACGGTCGCATCGACATCCTTGCCACCCGGCGCGGAAATGATGACTTTGCCGGCACCGCCGGCAATATGCGCTTTCGCCTTTTCCTTGCTGGTGAACAGGCCGGTGCATTCGAGAACAACGTCCACACCGAGACTCTTCCAGGGCAGGTCCGCCGGGTTTCTTTCCGCGTACACGGCGATTTTGTCGCCATTTACCACCAGCTTGTCCCCCTCGGCCGTGACCGTCCCGGGGAACCGGCCGTGGGCGGTGTCGTACTGGGTCAGGTGGGCATTGGTCTTTGCGTCGCCCAGATCGTTGATCGCCACGATCTCGATGTCGTGTTTCTTGCCGCTTTCATAATGCGCACGCAAGATGTTTCGTCCGATCCGACCATAGCCGTTAATGGCTACACGAACTGCCATCGCCTGTCTCCTCATTGATTAAAGTCAAATTTTACTGCACTGGGAACGCTGATCATAGCGGAGCTCATCGCATCAGTGTTGCCGGGTTTGCTTTTCCCGGAGGCGCCTCTTATGCTCTTGAAGGCGATACCGGATACGAGCCCGTCCAACGCTCTCGCAAGGCTGGATTGAGGCGTGCGTCTCAACTGAAAAAATAATGCACTTTTAGGAGGGGAACAACGATGAAACCTGCCTGGAAACTGGCCCTTTCAGCATGTCTTGTGGCCGTCGCATTGTCTGCATGCTCGCGTGACGAAGAAAAAACGGGCGCAGGCGGAGAGGTCGAGGTGCTCCACTGGTGGACGTCCGGTGGCGAGGCACGCTCCGTTGCCGAACTGAAGAAGATGCTCGAGGAGAAGGGCGATACCTGGAAGGATTTCGCCGTTGCCGGCGGCGGTGGCGAAACTGCGATGACAGTGTTGAAGTCGCGAGTCGTGTCTGGCAACCCGCCGACCGCAGCGCAAGTCAAGGGTCCCGGCATTCAGGAGTGGGCCCGCGAAGGTGTCCTTGCCAACCTCGACACAGTGGCCCAGGCAGGCGACTGGGACAACCTCTTGCCCAAAGTGGTAAGCGACATCATGAAATACCAGGGTCATTATGTCGCAGTGCCCGTTAACGTTCACCGCGTCAACTGGATGTGGGCCAACCCGGCAATCTTCGAGAAAGCAGGCGCACAGATTCCGACAACCTGGGGCGAGTTCAAAACCGCCGCCGACAAAATCCAGAATGCCGGTTTCATCGCAGTCGCACACGGCGGCCAGCCGTGGCAGGACGCCACTTTGTTCGAGTCGATTGCGCTCGGAGTCGGTGGTGCCGACTGGTATCGGCAAGCTTTCGTCGATCTGGATCCAAAGGCGTTGAACAGCCCGACTATGGTTAAGGCATTCGACACGCTGCGCATGGTCCAGCAATACATCGACAAGGATGCTGCCAACCGGCCCTGGAACGAGGCGACCGCAATGGTCATCAACGGCAAGGCCGCCATGCAGTTCATGGGCGACTGGGCGAAGGGCGAGTTCACGGCGGCGGGCAAGGTGCCTGGCACGGACTACGTTTGCGCACCAGCACCGGACACTGCCGGCGCCTTCACCTTCAACATCGACAGTTTCATCATGT
>JASFUE010000142.1:0-8230 GCA_050050435.1 Burkholderiales bacterium
CATGCCACTGTTCGTAATGATTACGACATCGTTGAAGACGCTGCCTGAAATTCGTACGGGTAGTCTGGTCTCCCTCCCCAAAGAGGTCAGTTTCGGCTCCTGGGTAAAAGCATGGGGCACGGCGTGCACCGGTGTCGAATGTAATGGTCTCAAAGGCAACTTTCTCAACTCCGTGAGTTTTGTCCTGCCCGCCGTGGCAATTTCGACGCTGATCGGCGCATTCAACGGCTATGTGTTGACGATGTGGCGTTTCCGCGGCAGCGACGCGCTTTTTACGATGCTGCTGCTCGGCTGTTTCATTCCCTTTCAGGTGATATTGCTGCCGATGGCGCAAACGCTCGGCTACCTCGGTATCGCCAACTCTATCCCGGGACTGATCTTCGTACATGTGGTGTACGGTCTGGCGTTCACCACGTTGTTCTTCCGCAACTTCTATGTGACGGTTCCAAGAGACCTGACCAAGGCAGCTCGCATTGATGGCGCCGGTTTTTTCACCATTTTCTGGCGCATCATCCTGCCGCTCTCACCGGCGATTATCGTCGTCAGCATCATTTGGCAATTTACGCAAATCTGGAATGACTTTCTGTTCGGTGTGGTGTTTTCCTCGGGTGAGAAACAACCGATCACAGTGGCGCTCAACAACCTCGTCAATACGTCGACCGGCGTCAAGGAGTACAACGTGGACATGGCAGCAGCGATTATCGCCGGGCTCCCGACCCTTTTCGTTTACATCGTCGCTGGCAAGTATTTCCTGCGTGGCCTCACTGCAGGTGCCGTGAAGGGCTAACAAGATGAGCACGTTGTCGATAAGAAACGTAAAAAAACGCTACGGTCCGGTCGAGGTCCTGAAAGGCATCGATATCGAGGTCACGGACGGCGAGTTTCTGATCCTGGTGGGGCCTTCCGGTTGCGGAAAATCCACCTTGCTGAACATGATCGCCGGCCTCGACACGATCAGCAGTGGAGAAATCGCCATCGGCGGGCGGGTTGTCAACGATCTCTCTCCGAAGGATCGCGACATCGCGATGGTGTTTCAGTCGTACGCGCTCTATCCCAACATGACCGTACGCAACAACATTTCGTTCGGACTGAAGATCCGCAAGATTCCGAAACAGCAGCAGGAAGAAACCGTAAACCGGGTGGCGAAATTACTGCAGATCGAAGCACTGCTCGACCGTATGCCCTCGCAGCTTTCCGGAGGCCAACGTCAACGCGTCGCAATGGGGCGCGCACTGGCGCGCGATCCCGCGCTGTTTCTGTTTGATGAGCCACTTTCCAATCTGGATGCCAAGTTACGCGTGGAGATGCGCGCAGAGATCAAGCTGTTGCACGAGCGCCTTGGTACCACCATCGTCTACGTAACACACGACCAGATCGAGGCGATGACCCTGGGGGACCGCATCGCCGTGATGAAGGCTGGAGAGGTGCATCAGCTCGCAGCGCCACAAGAGGTCTACGACGATCCTGTAGACCTTTTCGTAGCCGGCTTCATCGGTTCACCGCCAATGAATCTGATTCGGGCGACGGTCGTGCGCCATGACAATGCCATTGGCGTCGAGTTACATAACCGGGCCGGCGCATTTTTTCTCAAGGCGCCCGCCTCGGTGCAGGACGGGTTGGCGAAATGGGAAGGAAAAGAAGTGATCCTTGGTATACGGCCGGAGCAAATTACCGACGATGTATCGTCTGCCCGGGCGCATCCGGAAATGGTCAAGCACAGCGCGCGCATTGATGTCGTCCATCCGACCGGGCCCGACACGCTGATTCTTATTGAACTGAACTCATCGCCGGTGACATGCCGTATTCACCCGGAAACAGTCGTTCGTGCTGGCGAGACAGCTCAACTTATGTTCGATCTGTCCAAGCTCGTGTTCTTCGATCCGGAAAAAGAAACGCGCATCCGCTAGCGAACGCAAGCGGATTACACCAATAACGTAGCCAGACCTCTTAATGCCGGCGTAGCGGCAACAATGACATAGGTCGGAACCGCGGAAAGATATTCGCTGAAACGTCCTTTGTCCTCGAAACGCGCGCGAAAAGCGGACTGGTCAAAATACGGTCCCAGTTTCGGCACGATACCACCGCCGATAAATACGCCACTGCGTGCCCCGAGCGTTATCGCAAGGTTGGAAGCGGCGGTTCCGAGTGCAGCGCAGAAAATATCGACCGTTTCCACGGCGTGCGCATCGGCTTGGTCAAGCGCATCGTGGGTAATCTGCGCCGGCTCGCGTTGCACCGGCTCGGCCCCGTCAAGCTCGCACAGGGCACGGTAAATGTTGCTCAACCCCATCCCGCTCAGAAACCGCTCGACCGATATATGGCTTCCGTAGTCACGGCGAAAAATTCTCAGAATCGCATCCTCTCGCGCCGTCACCGGGCTGAATGCTACGTGCCCACCTTCGCCCTGCACTGCAAGCCAACGGCCACCATGCCAGAGCAGCCCCGATACGCCCAGTCCGGTACCGGCACCCAGGACACCAATCGCTGTTTCCGGAACCGGTTCGCCGCGTCCGACTTTGCGAATCTCGCTTTCTCCGAGTATCGGCACTGCCAGTGCCAGCGCCGTGAAGTCGTTGATGACGTGGAACTCGTCGAGCCCGAGCGCTGTTTTCGTCTCGGATATCGAAAATGACCAGGGCCCATTGGTCAGATGGATCCGGTCTCCCGTCACCGCGGTGGCAACGTCGAAAGCTGCGACCCGGATTTCCGGATTGCCGACCATGGAAAGGTAGTGCCGCACCGCTTCGTGCAGCCCGGCAAAATCCCTGCAGCGCAAATTGTGTTCGTCCCGGGTGTTGGTGGTGCCGGCCGGAACCAGCGCAAAGCGTGCATTGGTTCCGCCAATGTCCGCCACCAGCGACAGCGACGTTTCACTCATCGTAATCAGATTGGAGCCGCTAGCGGCCCAACGTTTTTTCCACTGCAGCCACCACCGCGTCGGCGGTAATGCCAAAGTAGTCGTAGAGCAAGGGGCCAGGCGCAGATTCCCCAAAGCGGTCGATTCCAACAACAGCGCCATCCAGGCCAACATACTTGCGCCAGTAATCGGTCACGCCGGCTTCAACCGCAACCCGCGCCACATCCCTGGGCAGAACACTGTCGCGATACGAACTGTCCTGCCGGTCAAATACGGTGGTCGAGGGCATGGAGACAACGCGTGCCGCAACACCCTTGCCGGCCAGCGTTGCCTGCGCCGACATGGCAATCGAAACTTCCGATCCCGTTGCAATGATGACGACATCCGGATCAGTGGCATCGGCCAGTACATAGGCACCCCGACGCACTTGTTCAATCTGCTCGCCCGAGCGTTGCTGATGCGGCACACCCTGGCGGGTGAGCAACAAACTGCTGGGTCCATTCCTGCGCTCAATCGCCATGGCCCAGGCGACAGCCGTCTCGACAGCATCGCAGGGACGCCAGACCTCCATGTTGGGCAGCTGTCGCAACGTTGCAGCGTGTTCAATTGGCTGATGAGTCGGCCCGTCTTCGCCAAGCCCGATGGAATCGTGCGTAAACACAAAAATTCCGCCAGCACCGATCAGCGCTGCCATGCGCAGCGCATTGCGGCAATAGTCCGAGAACACGAGAAAGGTTCCACCATAAGGGATGCAACCGCTGTGGAGGTCCATGCCGTTCATGATCGCCGCCATGCCGAACTCGCGAACGCCATAAAAGATATAGTTGCCGCCCGGCTGCGGGAGATGTTTCGAACCCGACCACATGGTGAGGTTTGAACCCGCCAGATCCGCTGAACCGCCAATCAGTTCAGGCAGTAACGGGGCAAACGCCTCGATTGCATTTTGCGAGGCCTTGCGTGTCGCGATTTTTTCTGCCTTGCCGTCAACCGAAGAAATAATAGTGTCACGCTTCTCCGCCCAGTCCGCCGGCAGCTCGCCATTCGTCCTGCGCCCGAATTGAGCCGCTTCGGCCGGGAACTTGCCAGCGTACTTCTCGAGTAACTGGTTCCAGTCTGCCTCCTCTTTTGCGCCCTGATCACGCGCATCCCAGGCGGCGTAGACATGCTCGGGGATTTCAAATGGCGGATAAGACCAGCCAAGCGCCTTGCGCGTTGCCGCGACTTCCTCTTCGCCTAATGCCGCGCCATGCGCCGCACCGGTGTTCTCCTTGTTCGGCGCGCCTTTTCCGATCCTGGTCTTGCAACAGATGATCGTCGGCTTGTCCTGAACGGAGCGGGCTTTGGTAATGGCCTTGTCCACTGCGACGGGGTCATGCCCGTCGACACCGTCGATGACGTGCCACCCATAGGCTTCAAACCGCTTGTGGGTTTCGTCGGAAAACCACAGGCTGATGTTGGCCTTGTCCGAATCGATGGAAATGCCATTGTCGTCATAGAACACGATAAGCTTGCCCAGACCGAGTACGCCGGCAAGCGAACAGGCCTCGTGCGAGATCCCTTCCATGAGACAGCCGTCTCCGGCAAATGCGTAGGTGTGATGATCGACCAGGTCGAAACCGGGCCTGTTGAATTCGTCTGCAAGAATTTTTTCGGCAATTGCCATCCCCACAGCGTTAGCCAGGCCCTGTCCAAGCGGACCGGTGGTCGTTTCCACGCCCGGCGTTAGGCCGTACTCGGGATGCCCTGGCGTTTTCGAGTGCAGTTGCCGGAACGCCTTGATATCGTCTATTGACAGGTCGTAGCCGCTCAGGTGCAACAGTGCGTACAGCAGCATTGAGCCATGGCCATTGGACAGAATGAACCGGTCGCGATTGAACCAGGCCGGATTGGCCGGATTGTGGCGCAGATACTTCCGCCACAGGACTTCAGCGATGTCGGCCATGCCCATCGGCATTCCAGGGTGCCCGGAGTTCGCTTTCTGGACGGCGTCCATTGCCAGTGCACGAATCGCATTGGCCAATTCAGTTGTATTTGCCATTGGTCCTTCCCAGGAAAACAAAATCCCGGAAAGACGGTCCCGGGATCGATTGACTCGGAGAGCGCGCTATTTTAGCCCAGCCGTGGCTGATCGATCGCAACTCCGGCAGCCCGGTTACTCCTCCGGGCGCCGCGGTGGCTTGAGTCCGAGCTGTTTGATCTTGCGATACAGGTGCGTTCGTTCCAGGCCAGCCCGGGTGGCTACACGGGAGATATTGCCATTCTCCCGGGTCAGGTGATACTCGAAATAGACCCGCTCGAAATCTTCCCGTGCCGCGCGCAGATCGCGGTCGAGATTGAAGCGCTCATCGGGCACGGGCACCGGCACACCAATGTCGGCCAATGCATTGGTCACATCGCTGATTCCGATTTCCGATCCGGAAGCAAGTTGCAGGCAGCTCTTGACGACTGTCTGGAGTTCCACGAGGTTGCCTGGCCAATTGTAATTTCGCAGCAGATTAAGCGCTGCCATGGTGAAACTGCGCGGTCGCGAGTCATGAATTGACAGCGACTGCGCGAGAATGACCTCGATCAGTTCGGGAATGTCCTCGGAACGTTCGCACAATGCCGGCAAACGTATGATGGTTCCGGCAAGAACCGCATACAGGCGCGATTCAAACGAACCGTCATCGATACGCTCTGGCAACGACGCTGTTGTCGATGACAGCAAACGCACCCCGGCGGCCTCGAAATCGGCCATCAGCGCCAGAATGGCGTACTGTTGCTCCCGCGAATAAGCCTGCACATCACGCAGATAAACGATTCCACGATGGCCGAGATGGGCCAGTTCATGGCGGCGTTGATCAAACTGTTCCGGACTGGCGATTTCAACCCAGGGTTCGTCATGCTTTTTGAGCAGACGCGCACACTGATCCGCTCCAGCGCCAGGCGGTTCGACGAACAGAACCGAGCCGCGCAATTTGCGAACCCGTTCGAGCTGTTCGCGAAGCTGGGTCGCCGCTGTCGATTTCCCCAAGGTTGCAAACGAAGGTATCGACTTGCCACTAGCAGTTCCCTGAGCGAGTGCCGAACCAACCGTCGACAGCAGTTTCTGCAATGCAATCGGCTTTTCAAGAAAACCATAGGCACCGATGCGTGTTGCTTCGACCGCGGTGTCGATGGTGCCGTGTCCGGACATCATTACGACCGGCATGGTGAGTTGTCCGGTCGAAGCCCACTCCTTCAGCAAAGTCACGCCGTCACTGTCGGGCATCCAGATATCGAGCAAGACCAGATCGGGCGCGGAATGGGATCGTGAATCCCTGGCCTGTGACGCACTTTCGGCAAGACGGACCTGATGACCTTCTTCACGCAGAATTTCCGACAACAGCTCTCGGATGCCTACTTCGTCATCAACAACAAGAATTTCGCTCATGCCGGGTTGACTCGCTAATCGTTAACTGCAGCTCGATGAATTCCCGAATTATCGACCGCTTTCGAAAGCCGGATTTCGACCAGCGCGCCGCCGGACGGGAGATTCGAGATTTCCACGCTGCCATGATGTTCTTCCACGATCTTTTTTACGATCGCCAGACCAAGCCCGGTTCCACGCATCTTGCTCGTTACGTAGGGCTCGAACACGCGCGCCAACATGTGTTCCGGCAGGCCAGGACCATTATCGCGTACCGAGAGTATGACGCTGTCATCGACTGCCCTGGTACTGACAATGATTTGCGGTTGGCTGACTTCGGCAACCGCCTGTTCGGCGTTTTGCAACAAGTTGTGCAACACCTGCCTGAGCTTGGCTGAATCACCGAAAACCGTCGGCAGGCTTGCATCAAGCTCGACCCGCAGTCGTGGCCGCGATGCTTCGTAGAGTTCCAGTACATCGCCGACCAGGGCATTGAGATTCACTGGCGCAAGCTCTGCTTCCGGGCTGCGCGCATATTCGCTGAAGGCATTCACCATGCCTTTGAGCGCGGAGACCTGGTTGACGATTGTTTGTGTTGACCGGTTCAGAACGTCGGCGTCGGAAGCGTCCAGCTTTGTCGACAAGCGGCGTTGCAATCGCTCGGCAGACAATTGTATTGGCGTAAGCGGGTTCTTGATCTCGTGAGCCAGGCGCCGCGCGACCTCTCCCCAGGCTGCATAGCGCTGCGCCTGCAGGAGCTTGGTCACGTCATCGAACACCACCACATAACCCCGTTCTTCGCCTTCCAGCAACTGCGAACCACGAAGCAACAAAACCTGTTTGCCAGCCTCGGTGTCCACTTCGATTTCCTCCTGCCAGGTGGCCGCGCCTCGATCCACAAAATGGGTACGCGCTGCCTGACTGATATTGCCCAGTCGCGGTGCATCGTTCGCCCATCGCTCAATACCGGTTCCGACCAGCTGCCTCAGATCCGCACCAAGAATTTTTTCAGCGCTGCGATTACTCGCACGTAGCCGAAAGTCCGTGTCGAATGAGAGCACACCGGCCGAGAGATTCGCCAGGATGCTCTCCAGATATGCCTTCGCCGCGGACAGCGCCTCCTGATGTTGTTGTGCAGCAGTCTGCGCCTCCGAGAGCTGGCGCGTCATGGTATTGAACGATTCAGTGAGTAATCCGAGTTCATCGTGCCGGTGCACCGGCTGGCGCTGGCTGAAGTCGCCCTGCGCCACGGCGCGCGTACCGGCCGCAAGAAATCCGAGCGGCGCCGACAACCGGTTACTGAACATGATCGCCAGCAGCAGAACCGAGAGCAACGCCAGTCCCAGCGAAAGCGTCAGCGCCAACGTATACAGACGTTTGAGTCCGTGGCGCGACAGCGCCAGTTCCTGATAGTCCCGATAGGCTTCCTGCACCATCGCCGCGTCGTGCGCGAGTTTCTCCGATACCGGCTGCACCAGTTGCAGGATGTCGGTTTCGCCCCCCGGCTGGTTAACCGGCACGACCACGCGCAAACGCAATTTGTTCGTGCTGTCTTCCTCCACCGACAAATACGGCTGCTGGAGTCTGACCTGGCGCAGAATCGACGGGTTTGGAATGCGTGGCATCAATCCTTCCGATTCCACTCCGGAAAAGGCGATGATTTCTCCGTCGGGTGTGAGCAACGCCGCTTCATGCACAGCCACTTGCTCGCGCAACTCGTTGAGTGTTGCTACGCGCGTGCCAATGGGCTCATCGGAAAGGCTGACCGCCATGGAGTCGGCTTTGCGGTGCAGTTCGCGCAAGCCGGTCTCAAGATTGACCCGCCCGAGATTCAGGCCGCCTTCCAGTGCGCTGTCAACGCGAACGTCGAACCACGATTCAATCGAACCGGCGAGAAACTGGACCGAGATGGCATAGACCAGCACACCGGGCAATATCGACACGACGGTAAATACGGTTACCAGGCGAAGGGTGAGTTTGGAGCC
>JASFUE010000143.1:0-8037 GCA_050050435.1 Burkholderiales bacterium
CTCGACGTAAGTGTCGATTATCCTGAGGGCTTCATCGCAGGCATACACCACTTCTACTGCACGCACGATAATGCTCCGGTATGGATTTGTGCACACTGGAGAAAGTCCCGCTTCGCGGGCCGCCGCTTGCGCAACCGGCGACAGACGGTCGAAATTGAGGTTATAGCGTGCGAGTGGCCCGACAAGGTATGCCTCGCCGCCCCGCATGCGCGATTGTAATGCGGTCGAACGCTGCACATGTGATTCCTCGAAATACGCGTCGTACTCCGAAACCGGGATGTCCAGTCCCTTGTTGGAAACAATGCGCCCCTCGTTGAAAGGGTATTCCAGCTCGTGGCTCAACGCGACAAAAGTATAGTCACGCTCGCGATCTGGAAATTCGAACGTGGCTACCCAGCTCACCGTTTCCAGCGCTGCGTCGCGCGCCCATTTCAGGTGCTCCGCGAGTGCCTGCAGCTCACGCCGGCGTGGCGTCCGATAGAAGCCGCCAACGCGTACGTTGATCGGATGTATCTCCCGCCCTCCCAGCAGGGTAATTATCTCGTTGCCTATCTTCTTGAGCGCAAGTCCGCGTCTGACGGCCTCACCGTGATCCTGTGCCATGTCGACCACGCCGTCGTATCCGAGGAAATCGGGCGCGTGCAGCATGTATATATGGAGGGTATGGCTTTCGATCCATTCGCCGCAGTACAGGAGCCGGCGCAAATCGCGCAGCGGCCCGCCGACAGCGATCCCGAGAGCATTCTCCATCGCATGCACCGTGCTCATCTGGTAGGCGACGGGGCAAATGCCGCAGATTCGTGCGTTGATGTCGGGCGCCTCTTCGAAGCTGCGACCGCGCAACAGTGCTTCGAAAAAACGGGGCGGCTCGAATATGCTCAGTTCCGCCGATCGTATCTGCCCGTCCCGCACCACAACCTTGAATGCGCCCTCGCCCTCTACGCGCGCCAGGTAATCAACCTTGATCGTCCTACTGGTCATGTTTGTCGCTCTGTTCCCGAAATACCGGTGCTTCCGCGTTGAAAGTGCGAAACACGCGCTGGATCGATCGTTTATCCAGCCCCAGCTCTCGCAGGTGATCGCTCAGAGCCGTCGCATTCGGTGTTTCCATCGGACCATAGCAGCCATAACAGCCGCGGTTATAGGACGGGCAGATGGCACCACAGCCGGCCTGGGTAACGGGGCCCAGACACGGTGTGCCATGCGCCACGGTCACGCAAACGTTGCCGGCCAGCTTGCATTCGACGCAGACGCTGTGCGCCGGCGTAACTGGCCGCCGTCCGGCAAGATACGATGAAATGACTTCGATCAGCTGTCTCTTGCTGATCGGGCAACCACGCAGTTCGAAATCGACGTGAACATGATCTGCAATCGGCGTTGAAGTCGCCAGTGTCTCAATAAACTCGGGGCGCGCATAGACCACCGACATGTAATCGCGCACATCCGCAAAATTACGCAATGCCTGAATGCCTCCGGCAGTTGCACAGGCACCGATGGTAACCAGGGCACGCGAACGCTGGCGCACTTCGCGTATGCGCTCGGCGTCAGCTCGTGTCGTGATCGACCCCTCGACCAATGACAGATCGTAGTGGCCTTTGACGCTGGCGCGCGTTGCTTCCGGAAAGAAAGCAATATCCAGCGCGCCGGCCACTTCCAGAAGCTCGTCTTCGCAATCAAGCAGACTGAGCTGACAGCCGTCACACGAAGCAAATTTCCAGACCGCCAGTCTCGGTTTCCTGGTGATAGCGGCCATTTCAGATCTCCGGGATGTTGAGCAGGTCTTTTACCCGATCATAGCGGTACACGGGTCCGTCGCGGCACACCAGCGTTGTTCCGAACTGACAGTGCCCGCAATGCGCGACCGCACATTTCATGTTGCGTTCCATTGACATGTAGATCCCTTCATCGCCGACTCCGGCGTCGCCGAGCGCGGCAATAGCGAATTTCATCATGAGTTCCGGCCCGCAAACCATGGCGACTGTATTCGACGGATCAAAATCTGTCCGGGGAATGAATGTGGTGACGACACCGACATGACCGCGCCAATCGTCGGTGGCATGGTCTACAGTTACTTCCATCTCGATATCAAGCCCCCGCCGCCACTGCTCGAGCTCGTGACGAAACAGAATGTCACCCGGGCTGCGCGACCCATAAAGGATGACCACTTTCCCGTAGCGCTGCCGCTTGGCGAGGAGGTGATAAATGGCTGGGCGTAGCGGTGCCAGCCCGAGTCCGCCTGCCACGACGACGACGTCGCGTTGTTGCGCCTCATCAACCGGCCAGCCGGTGCCAAAGGGTCCACGCAGTCCCACCGTATCCCCGGTATCCAGATTCACCAGTGCGCTCGAGACCGGGCCAACTGCGCGTATGGTGTGCAGCAGCGGGCCTTGCGCATGCGGATTACCACTCACGCTGATCGGCACCTCGCCAACGCCAAACGCGGTAAGCATGTTGAACTGGCCTGGCACGAACTGCATTGGATAGCCGTTCTCCCCCTCGAGCTCCAGCGTCCACGTCTGAGGCCCCTCATGCAGGCGGTGAAGGATGCGGGCGCTCTTCGGGACAATTATGTCTGTCCCTATGTCTATGTCTGCCCCACGCTGCATCGCGTTGAAGGGATCAGGCCGGGACACTATAAACGTCCAGCGCCTGCAAGCGCGCCGCGTTCAGCCGCTCAATGAGCACAGGCATGAAACGCATCATCAACTCGTAGCCCAGATGATGGTCGGCATCACACTTGCCACGCAGGCACCTTGCATCGAACCCGATCGCCCGGACCCGGCCAATCGCCTTCGCGTCAATGGACCATCGATAAGGTGGAATCAGCCAGGACAGTCCGACCACCTCGTTGTCGCCAATGGTCAGAAAGGTTAGCGGCTTGCCTCCCGCACTCGTGATCTGTAGCCCGACTCGCCCCTCGCGTATCAGATAGAACTCATTTGCCGGCTCGCCTTTCCGGAAAAGGAAAGTGTCGGCCTCAAAGCGCACGTTTCTGGCGCAACCAGACACGAGATCGCAGAATTCTTTTTCCAGGCCGACAAAGAACGAGTGCTCGGAGATGATTTTTGTCAGATTTTGAACTGCCATCTACGCCTCCTTCAGTCGGTCTCGCTATCGCGGATTGCCTGCACTTCTGCCGTAATATCGATACCGACCGGACACCATGTGATGCAGCGACCGCACCCGACACAACCCGATGAGCCAAACTGGTCGATCCAGGTTGCGAGCTTGTGAGTCAACCATTGGCGATATCGGGCTGCACCGCTTGAACGCACACTGCCACCGTGCAGGTAGGAATAATCCATCGTAAAACAGGAATCCCAGCGGCGCGTTCGCGACGCCTCCTTTCCCGCCACATCGCTCGCATCCTCAGCAGTCGTGCAAAAACAGGTCGGGCAGACCATCGTGCAGTTACCGCATGTCAGGCAGCGGTCTGCCACTTCATCCCAGCGCGGATTGTCGAGATTTCTGTGCAACAGTTCATGCAAGTCGTCGGCACGCATCTCGCGACCCATTGACGCAGCGGTTTTCTCCGAAACCTCGTCCGAAGCGGCGCATTCCGCTTCCGATGCCAACCGGTGCGGCAGCCTCCCGAGCATGGCGTCTCCACGCTCGGTACCGGCCGTTACGACAAACATGGTTCCATCCTCTCCGTCCGGAACCTCTGTCATTGCCAGATCGAAGCCCGTCTTCGCTTTCGGTCCTGTGTTCATCGAGACGCAGAAGCACGTGCCGCCTGCGACCGCACAATTAACCGCCACGACAAAGATATTTTCGCGGAGTGACTGATAATGCTTATCCGTGTACTCGCCCTTCAGAAGCACCCGGTCCTGGATCGCGATCGCTTCCAGCTCGCAGGCCCGCACGCCGATGAATGCCAGGCGCTCCTGTGATGGCGTTTCCGGGCTTATCTTCCATGATTCACTTGTCCGCCTGGCACGCCACAGCTTCACGACCGGGCGATGCAGAAAGCGTTTCCACGATGTGGGACCGACGGCAAAGCCGAATAGTGCCCGGTCATTGCGCTGCACCAGCCGATAGTGCCCGCCTTCCTGCTCATCGGTCCAACCGCGCGGAAAATCGCCAATCGAGCCAATATCGTCGTAGACAATGGCCTGTTCCCTGATAGTGGGACCAACCACCCGGTATCCATCGGCTTTCAGGATATCCAGCAACGCTTGCAATCCTTCGACGTTCAACACGCTTTGACGCGCAGCATCCATTTACTTCATCCCGATCTTCCCATTTGGTGACGATACTCCCCGTTCGGGTTTGACATCAACAAGCACCCAAGGTTGCCGCTTGAGCGGTTGTGGTCGTAGTAGCTGCGTCGATGATACCGCGTTCCCGTGTACAGAACGCGAGGCGGGAGTTCAGATCCGTTGAGAAGCGACGTAGTGACAGCGTGGCCGGCCCAGTCGGCAAGTCATCGGGCGCGGCGATTCATTTCAACAACACGTAACGTTCATGCAAGGCATTGCGCGAGCCGCCACCCTGCCACGTCCTTGCGCGGCCCGCTCTGCCGCGTCTGTCTGCCGTCAACGCTGGCGTACAACCTGATAGGCACGAGTAATGTAGCCCAGGGTCGCAAATCCGCTCCAGATGTGAACGAGCCTGGAGAACGGGAATACCAGGAAGATGGTCATCCCGAGGACCAGGTGCAGCTTGAATACCAGGGCCACGTCCACGATGAAGCTGGCCGCATCACCGCGCAACAACACTATGTGTTGCGCCCATAGCATCAGTTTGATCATCTCGGCGCCGTCGAGATGACGTACAGACACAGTGATGCTGAACAACCCCAGTAGCAACTGTGCGAGCAACAGGTACAACACTGCCAGATCCATTGGCCGTGTGGTCGCCCGAATACGCGCTTCGGCAAGTCGGCGATGGATCAGCAAGACAAGGCCGATCAGGCAAACTACGCCGGCGATGCCGCCGGCCACGATCGCCAGTATCTGCTTGCTGCTCGCCTCGACCCCCAGCGCGTGCCACACAGACAGCGGAGTAAGAAGCCCAAACAGGTGCCCCAGGAAGATCCCGAGTATGCCGATGTGAAACAGATTTGAACCCCAGCGTAACTGACCGCGACGCAATAATTGCGACGAGTCGCTCTTCCACGTGTATTGCTCACGGTCGAAACGCACCAGGCTGCCGACCAGGAACACCACGAGGCACACATAGGGATAGATTCCGAACAGCAACTCATGTAGGTAGGACATCGTCTTGCTCCTGTGTCAATACGCCGCGCTCAATCGACTCGTCAGTTACCGGTTCCCGGAAATGCACTATGCCCGCGCGGAATGAAGCGGATCACCGCATCCTGCGGCTGTCTGGCACCGCAACCGGGGCTTGCACCCGGACCGAAGACAACAGGTTCCTCGGCCCATTCTTCGTCCAGCGATTTTTCTTCCCGGATCGGTTTCCGCTTCTCAGCCGGTGTCAGGCCCGGCTCGTTTGCCAGCACCAGCAATACGGCAAAAACGGCACTGTAGCGGCTGCCCCTTCCGGCCAGCGCGTCACCGATCTTTCGCAGGATGTGCGCACAATCCTCCAGCATCTCGCGCGCATCCGTATCCGACCGGGTCGAAAGGTATTCGAGCACCACCGGCAGATAGTCAGGCAATTCCCCCGGTTTCAACGCCAGGCCGGCACTTTCATACATCTTCTGAAGATCGATCATCGCCATTCCGCGATCACGCGATTCGCCATGCACGTGTTCGAACAAATGAAGCGATGTGGTGCGGCCGCGATCGAAGATCTCGACATAGTTTTCCTGACACAGCAACAGATCACGAGTGCTGAGCTCCGACACGAATTGCTGGAGTTCGCTCTTCTGCTTCGACGGCAGGCTGTTATCACGCTCGATCAACGACCGCAATTGCGGCAACGCGGCAATCATCGGCTCTTCCGGATAGGCCAACAAGGCGCCCAGCAGTTTCAGCATCGAATTCATCCTTGCTCCCCTCAGCTCGATGACTTGATTGGAATGAATTTCTTTTTCTTGCCGCCAAACAGGCTGGGCTGGCTGGCGCCGTCCGAGCAGCCGTTACCGAATGAAAAACCGCAACCGCCACGCAACTCAAAGGCATTCTCCGCGTACTCGCGATGTGTGGTTGGTATCACGAAACGGTCCTCGTAATTGGCAATCGCCATGTAGCGATACATTTCATCTACCTGGCTTGCACTCAGTCCAGTCTGTCTGAGCACTTCGGCGTTTTCGGTTTGTTCGACGTGGCGGTCGCGCATATAGGCCCTCATTGCCAGCATTCTTTCGAGTGCGGTGATGACCGGGTTTTCGTCTCCTGCGGTCAACAAGTTGGCAAGATACTTTACCGGTATGCGCAGGCTGCGCACGTCCGGAAGCTTTCCAAAGGTGCCGACCTGACCCGAGTTCGCGGCCGCCTGGATCGGCGAAAGCGGTGGCACGTACCACACCATCGGCAACGTGCGGTATTCCGGGTGCAGCGGCAACGCGACTTTCCAGTCGATCGCCATCTTGTAGACTGGAGATGCTTGCGCCGCCTTCAGCCAGGATTCCGGTATGCCGTCCTTGCGTGCCTGTTCCTGGACCGATGCCTCATGAGGATCGAGAAACAGCGAGAGTTGCGCACCATACAGATCGGTTTCCTTTTCAACAGATGCTGCTTCTTCGATACGGTCGGCGTCGTAGAGCAGCACGCCGAGGTAGCGAATTCGCCCGACGCAGGTCTCCGAGCATACCGTTGGCTGCCCGGCCTCGATTCGCGGGTAGCAGAAGATGCACTTTTCCGCCTTGCCGCTTTGCCAGTTGAAATAGATCTTCTTGTAGGGGCATCCGGACACGCACATGCGCCAGCCACGGCATTTGTCCTGGTCGATCAGCACGACCCCGTCTTCTTCCCGTTTATAGATCGAGCCGGAGGGACACGACGCCACGCACGACGGGTTGAGGCAGTGCTCGCAAAGGCGCGGCAGATACATCATGAACGTGTTCTCGAACTGGCCGTAGATGTCCTTTTGTACCCGTTCGAAATTCCGGTCTTTTGACCGTTTCGCGAATTCGCCGCCGAGGATCTCTTCCCAGTTCGGCCCCCAGACAATCTTCTCCATCCGCTCATCCGTGATCAGGCTGCGTGGACGAGCAACTGGTGCCGCCTTCATTTCCGGCGCACTGTGCAGGTGCTGGTAGTCGAAGGTGAACGGCTCATAATAGTCATCGATTTCGGGCAGGTTTGGATTGGCGAACAACTTCATCAACACCGACCACTTGCCGCCTTGCCTGGGTTCGATCTTCCCGTTGGGCTTGCGAACCCATCCGCCTTTCCATTTGTCCTGGCTTTCCCATTCCTTCGGATAGCCGATCCCCGGTTTTGTCTCGACGTTATTGAACCAGGCGTATTCCATGCCTTCCCGATTCGTCCACACGTTCTTGCAGGTGACCGAACAGGTATGGCAGCCGATGCACTTGTCCAGGTTGAGCACCATGCCGATTTGAGCTCTGATTTTCATCTTGCTTCTCCTGACTCAAGCGCTCACCGCGGAGGACGCGGTTGGCTCAGAGGAAACCAAATACCCAGAGTTACGAGTGCAAGCTGCAACCCATACCCCTAAGTGTGATCGAAAGCTTTTCGGTAGCCAGCACTGGAAACTGACAACACAGTTCGATTTCATGTTTTCCTCCGCGAGCTCTGCGTCCTCGGCGTTGAGAGATTTGTCGTTCATGACGTCACCTGTGCTGCGGGCTCTTCGAGCCAGTCGACCTTGTTCATCTTGCGCACGATCACGAATTCGTCGCGATTCGTCCCGATGGTCCCGTAATAATTGAACCCATAACTCTGCTGCGCATACCCTCCAATCATGTGGGTTGGTTTCAATACGGTACGGGTGACCGAATTGTGGATGCCGCCCCGGTTACCGGTAATCTCGGAGCCTGGAACGTTCACGATCTTTTCCTGGGCGTGATACATCATGCACATGCCCGGGTTGACACGCTGACTGACAACGGCGCGCGCGGTAATGGCCCCATTGACGTTGTACAGCTCGATCCAGTCGTTA
>JASFUE010000144.1:0-8012 GCA_050050435.1 Burkholderiales bacterium
TCATCGCTTGCAACAGAATTTCGGGCGGCTGGGCGCCCGATACGGCAAGCTTGTTATCAAATACAAAAAAAGGCACGCCTTCCACCCCCAGTTTACGGGCATGCTCATCCTGTTCCTCAACCGTCTTGCGCAACAGTTGCTCATTCAGGCAAGTTTCAGCATGAGCGCGAGGCAAACCGCCACGTTCCGCCAATTCCAACAAGGTTTCGCGGTCACTTAGATCGCGCCCTTCCAGCAAGAACCCGGCGAACAGCGATTCGACGACACCGTCCTGTGCGTTGACCTGGCCGGCGAGGAGAATCAACTGATGCGCGTCAACCGTATTTGGTTGCACCTTGATCGCATCGAAGTCGAACCCGATTCCAGCGGCTGCGCCCGCTTGCGCGACGCGTTCGTAAATTTCGCGTGCACGCTCGGCTCCGCCAAACTTCGTTGACGTATATTCATTGCGCGGCATTCCCTCATCTGGCAGGTGTGGGTTGAGCTGAAACGGATGCCAAACAACCTGTGGCGGTTCCGCTTCCGGATTTTGTTCCGCGTATTGCTCAAGCGCTTTTTCGAGATTGCGCTTGCCGATGAAGCACCACGGACAGACGGCGTCGGAGATGATGTCGATCTGCATAGCCCATTCTCCTGCTGTTCCAGTTTCCCGCTATTTAGTGGGTAGAGTTTAACAGTCAAACACCTTGTGCTGTTCGATACACATGACTTCCCTCGGTAAGCATACCGCGCACTATGGTGAACTCAGGCTGATTCAAAGCGAAACGCTGACGTTCAAAGCGAATTCACGAAACGGACCAGCGCTTCGCGCTCCTGCTCGCTCATGGCCAGAAAACTGCGGCGCGAAAGTTCCGCCTCGCCCTGATGCCAGAGTATAGCTTCAGTTATGTTGCGGGCGCGACCGTCGTGTAACAGGCTGGCGTTTCCATTCGTCTGCCTTCGCAATCCGACGCCCCATAGTGGTGGCGTTCTCCAGTCGCGTGCGCCGGCGTCGAACTCGCGCCGTCCGTCAGCAAGACCCTCACCCATGTCATGCAACAGCAGATCGGTATAGGGATGGATAACACGGTTGCGCAACGGCGCGAAATGCGCATCGGCTGCAGTTTTGATTTCGGGACGATGGCACACACTGCATCGGGCTGAGTCGAATAATTCTGCACCACGCGAGACCTGCGCATCATCGCGGTTGCGTTGCGCTGGTGGCGCGAGCAGGCGTAGATATGCCGCAATCAAGTCGAGTTGTCGCTCGCGCGCTTCAACGCCCTCCAGGTGCTCGACAAGATCGCATGGTTTCTGGGCTGGCGAACATTGCTCACGCGGATAGATGCTCGAAGTGACGCCGATTTCGTCATGAAACGCAACAGCCACCTGCTGGCGCAGATCCGGTTGTGATGCCTTGTGGCCAAAACGTCCGGTTTTGCGTGTGCCGCTGGTTTCATCCAGCACCACATTCAGTCTGCCATTGAAGCCGAGTTCTTGCTGCTCCCTGGCGATTGCCTGAAGCGTAGCCTCGGAGATTGCCTCGAGCAGACCCAGTCCGAAGACCGGCTGCGCCAGGCGCAGCGAGACAATAGTGTCATTACCGATCGGTCCGTACCAAAGTGCGGTAAGGTGAATTACCGGCTTTCGCAACGTGACGCGATCGCCCCCAGCCAGCGCTACCGCCTGCGTCGTATACTCGATACGGAAGTCGCCTTCTTCAACGAGTTGGCCCAGAACGCCGTGCTGGTTCAACGTGGTGCCGTAGGTGTGATGGGCGCGTGGCCGACCCCGGGCGTCAGTGCCCGGCATCGACAGGCGCAACACCAGCGACTGCGGTGGCTCTTCCGGTCCGTCAGGCGCGCGGCCGCGGCCACCGCTTTGATGGCAGACGCTACAGGCATCGGCATTGGATTGCGGTCCGCGCCCCCAGTGCCCGCCGCTAAGGAACGGCGTCACCCAGCGTGCCGAAAATTCCTTGCGGCCTTCGGTGAACTGTTGCAGCGCGGCCGCGTCCAGGTCTGCCAGCGGTTGCAACGCGATTGCATGCGGACTCCAACCGATGATCATTGCCAGCATCAGCAAGGACCACGTGACCGCCGGCGTGTTGCCGGCTAGCCGCATTCGGCATTTTCGATTAACGCTCATGGCGATCCGTCCTGCACCTGATGCCTTGCTCGGGCTTTCTCCATCCGGTTGTCTGCTCCCAGGCGATTGCGTGCCTACAAATCGATTGGCCAGTTGATGCCGGCGGTGACGCCGCCATCGACGCGGATGGTCTGTCCCGTAATGAAGGCTGCCGCCTCGGAGGCGAGAAAGATGGCCGCACCGACCAGATCCTTCACTTCGCCGAGTTTGCCCATGGGCGTATTCTGCTCGGCCCAATCACGCATCTTGTCCTGCGCCCACAGTTTTTGCGACAGCGCGGTTGGAAAGAATCCGGGTGCGATCGAGTTTACCCGCACATTGTGACGGCCCCATTCGTTGGCAAGTGCCCTGGTCATCATCAGCACACCGGCTTTGCTCATCGCGTACGGCGTGACGCCAGTGAGTGGGGCGTAGGTGTTGAGCGAGTCGACATTGACGATCGAACCGGACTTACGCTCGATCATGTGCCGGCCGACAGCTTGCGCCAGAATGAAACTGCCTCGCAGGTTGATATCCATGATCCAGTCGTATTCTTCAGCGCTGTAATCCTCGGCCTTCATGCGTTTGTTGACCCCGGCGACGCTGACCAGAGTATCGATACGCCCGAAGGCTGACAGGGTCGAATCGACAAGTGCAGCAACATCTTCGGGTTTGGCTACATCGCAAACAACCGGTTTGACCGGATTGGTGCCGCTTGAAATTTCCGATGCCGTCTTATCCAGGCTATCGGCGTCACGCCCGGCAATGATCACTTGTGCGCCCCGCGCGGCAAACCCCTCCGCCAGCGCACGGCCGATGCCCCTGCTGGCGCCAGGTACGAGTACCACTTGCCCGGCTACCGAGAACAAACTGTCTTCCATTCGCTGCTTCCTTTTCTGGTTACATTTGTGTTGCTGCGTTCAGGCTGTGCCTTCAGCACTCGGGCTCTGGGTCACAAGCTTGCCAGGCCGGCGTGTTTCTTGTGCCGGAACGGCATCGGCCCGGGGCAGGGTGGCGCGCTGGTACATGCGCCACCACAAGGTGTCGTAATCGGTGTCATAGATGATTTGCGGGTCCGCTTTTAGCACGTACCAGTCACCGTTGGCGATTTCGCTCTCGAGTTGTCCTGGAGCCCATCCGGCATAACCTGCGAAGAAACGCTGTTCAGGATCGGGCTCGCTATTATCGAGCAAGGTCGCAAGTACTTTGCCGTTACCGCTGAAATAGATGTCATCAACAGCCCACCAGGCACGTTGCGGTGGCGGATTCATCCGGAACAGAAACAGCAACCCGTCCGGTTGCAGCGGACCACCAAAAAAAATCGTATCGCCGCGCCCCTGACGCTGCGGATCTTCGGGCCACATTTCGCGCAACTGTAGCGGGCTGGGTCGATTGAGAATCACGCCGCTAGGCCCGGCGTCGACTGGAAACATGACCAGGACCACGGTGTGCGCGAAATTGGGGTCGATCAGGTGGCGCGCGGCCACCAGCACAATGGATTCGCGCTGGCCTTTCCTGTCGTTCAATACCGGACCGTTCTGCGCTGGATCGTTCTGCGTTTTAACGTATCGGGCGGTATCCAATTGGGCCGTTGCGACCGGCGAAAGCATCATCGCGCAAGCCAGTGTCGCAACGCAGAGCAGAGTCGGAATGACGGGCCGGCTCGACACGTGTGCTTTACTCGATGATGGCCTGATAGATCAGGTCACGCAGCAATACCCGGTAATGCTGGCGTCGCACCGGTTCCTGGGACATGTACGAAACCACCAGATTCTCTTCCGGATCGATCCAGAAATAGGTGCCCGCGTACCCGGCCCAGTAGAACTCACCGACGGAGGCTGGCCAGTGTGACTGGCCGTATTCGAGGCGGGTCGCGAAACCCAGGCCGAAGCCGTATCCTGGCCCCGGTATGTAGTAAGGGCCTTCGGAAATCGTCTCGTTGAGATGATTCGAAGTCATAAAGCGTATGGTTCTCGGCCCGAGCACGCGCTTGCCATCCAGTTCACCACCGTTGAGCAGCATCTGGCTGAAGCGCAGGTAATCACTGACTGTCGAAGTCAGTCCATGGCCGCCTGCAAAAAAACTCACCGGGTTGCGAACGTCGAGCAGTGCGGGCGTTTTTCCCGTGTATTTGTCCGGTATCGGTTCGGCGATGCGGTCCTGCCTGTTCGCCGAAACCTGAAATGCCGTGTCGTTCATGCCCACTGGTTCGAGCACAGCCTGTCTGATATAGCGGTCAAGCGGCATACCTGCCGCAACTTCAACGACGCGGGCGAGGACGTCGGTCGAGTGGCCATACTCCCAGGTTGTTCCGGGCTGGTACTGAAGCGGCATTTGCGCAATGGCGTTGGCGAAGCTCTCCAGCGTCCAGTGCTGTGAAAAAATGTTTGCCTGCTTGTAACGTTGTTTGACCAATGTTGGTTTCCCGGTCATCTGGTAGGTCAATCCCGAGGTATGGCGCAGCAGATCCTGAACGGTCATTGGCCGATCGGGTTCGACCAGTTCCAGAACTGTGTCGCCTGCGGAATTTTTCGATTCGACGCCGACTTTGGTTTTGGCAAACGCGGGAATGTATTTCGACACCGGCTCGTCGAGCGACAGCTTGCCCCGTTCAACCAGCGTCATGGCGGCCACGCTGACGATCGGCTTGGTCATCGAGTAGATGCGGAAAATGGAATCGTCGCGCATCGCGATTCCGGAACCCTTGTTCTGCCAGCCGAGTGCGCTCGAATGTACGAGTTTGCCCTCACGGGCGACCATGATGACTGCGCCCGGCAGTTCGCCGGATTCAATTGCCGCATTCAGTGCGGCATCGAGGCGTTCCAGCCGTGCCGAGGACATGCCGACTTCTTCGGGTGCGGCCTGTGGTAGCGGCTGGGCCACGGCCCAGTGAGCAAACAGAAACAGACAAAAAAACAGCAATTGGCGGTTCATGAGTAGCTCCATCCTGGCGGTATGTTCCCTGATCTCTTGCGCGGGCTCAGGCACGAGGCTGTTTCCCTGCCTGCCAAGCACACCTGCAGTTTTGAGTGTGTAACGGCTAGTGCAAATGCTTGCGTCGCATTGCCGCAGTCGGGGAATCTGCGGACGTGGTCGAACTCGGGCGCCGACCGCTTTCCCAGCGACGGTCGAACATCTGGTTCACCAGCTCGAGAACCTGAGCAATCTCGGTGTCGTCGAAATCACGCGACAACACATGCTGCAGGTCTTCCATCATGCGCTGGCGTCGCGCCCGGTCTACGGATTCGGGCGTCGGGCCGACGAAAATAACGTCGAACTCGTCACGTCCGTCTTCGTGGTAGTAGGTTATGTCAACCGGTGCGGCTTCTTCGCAATAGGCATTGAGTGCTTCCAGCGATTCGGCAAGCAGTTGGCGGAAACTGCGGCCGACATCGCCGGTCCAGCAGATTTCGATCACCCGACGGCGCCGGTCAAACGTGATACCGGGTTCGTCCGGGTGAATACTTCTGACCTCGGCAAGACTGTCCTCATCGATATAGTCGAGCAGGGGTCGCATCGCGGATTCCATTTGTTCCGTGCTGGTGCCCGACCGCAGCAGGATCGTCCCGTGTACGTGCACTTCGACTCGCATCACACTCCTCCATTATTCCGACGCCGGTCTGGCCGGTAGCTGGCGCGGCGCGTTCCCTCTGCGCGCCTCTTCTCGGGACCGCCTTGCATGGGGCACAGTACAGTCCGGGAAGCGTTCTCCAGGGTCGACGAATGTCGATTGTAACGCCTCGGGCCAATTAAACCGAATCAGGATGGGAGAGAAGGTGGTATTTCGACCGCGGGATTCGCGCCGGCATGCGAGTGCGACACAACGGCAAGCGGTTCAGTTGTCCGATGGCGTGTCTGAATCCTCGCTGGTGTCGGGGGATGGACCCGTCGGATTGGCCCGGCTTTCGCGGTCCGACTCGAAGATGCCCTGTAATTCCTGCGCTGCCTGTCGCGACGTTTGTATCAATTGCGTTTCATCGTGATACACGGCGTGCTGCCGTCTCATCGTTCTTTCGTCGTGAACTCGGAAGGTGGAGATCGTATCTTTTGCCTCCCGTTCACTGATGCCGGTACTCATCAAGACCTGCTCGGAAAGCTCGAGGGCGGAGACCAGGGTTTCCCGGATGATGTAGTCGACTCCCACGTCCATCAGTCTGTAGACATGGAAACGATTGCGGGCTCTGGCGAGTATCTTGAGTTTCGGGAAATGTTTCCTGACTGTTTCGGCGGTGCGCACCGATGCCTCTATGTCGTCGATTGCAAGTACAAAACTTTCAGCCTCGTCCGCCTTCGCCGCATGCAACATATCCAGCCTTGAGGCATCGCCGTAATAGGCTTTGTTGTTGCCGAAGCGACGAACTACCTCGATTTGCTCGCTACTGATGTCGAGTGCTGTGAAACCGATGCCGCGTGCCCGCAGTGTGCGTGCCACGATTTGTCCGACTCGTCCGAAGCCGGCGATGATTACACGGTTACCCGGGGCTTCAATCTTGTCAAACTGCTTTTCATGTTTCTGCCGACTGCGCTTGCGAAGAATATCGTCCACCGTCATCGTCAGCGGAGTCAGAGCCATGGATATGATGACCGCAATGATCATGGAGTTGACGAGGGCATCATCGACAAGCCCTGCGTTCAGACCGATGCCAAATATCACAAAGGCAAACTCACCGCCCTGCGACAGCGTTGCCGCGACACTGATTGCCGAGCGGCTATCCTGGCCGGCAACGCGAAGTACACCGAACAGGGCAACCGCCTTGATCAGCATCAGACCAATGACCATTCCGGCAATGAGTGCGGGATCGCTGCGCAGCAGAGCAAGATCGACCGACATCCCGACCGAGATAAAGAACAGCCCGAGCAGCAACCCTTTGAACGGTTCAATGTTAGCTTCGAGTTCGTGACGGTACTCCGAGTCGGCGAGAAGCATGCCGGCCAGAAACGCGCCCAGCGACATCGAAAGGCCCACCGACGAAACGCCCAATGCAGTGCCGATAACGACGAGCAATGCCGCAGCAGTAAATATTTCCGTGATGCCGCTCGCAGCAATGAGTCTGAACACCGGCCGCAGCAGGTAGCGCCCGCCGAATACGATTGCGGCAATCACCGCGACGGCTTCACCCCCAGCAAGCCATGCCTGGGCCCCCGCCGGGATATCGTCGCCCTGGCCAAGTAACGGGATCAGCGCGAGGATGGGAATTACCGCGATATCCTGAAACAGCAGGATGGCGAACGAGGAACGGCCCTTGCGCGTGGTCAGTTCGCTGCGCTCGGCCAGGGTTTGCAGCACGAACGCGGTGGAGGACATCGCCAGTGCCAGCCCGACCACAATGGCGGCGGGTGTGGCCAGGCCAAACATCACGCCGACAGCGGTAAACATCGCAGCGGTTACGATGACCTGGGCAGCACCGAGCCCGAATACCGATTTGCGCAGAACCCACAGACGTGAGGGCTGCAACTCCAGGCCGATCACGAACAGGAGCATGACGATCCCCAGCTCCGCCAGGTGCATGATGCTGTCGACTTCGCTGATGATGCCCAGACCGGACGGGCCAATGGCAACGCCTGCTGCCAGATAGCCGAGCACGGCGCCCATCTTGAAACGGCGGAACAGCGGCACAGCCACAACGGCCGCGGCGAGGAAGACAGCGGTTTGTGACAGAACGCTCATAAGCTGCTCAGTGCATTGTCGATGTCGTGCTTACGCACGCGAAAAATGTTGTGCTTACGCACGCGAAAAATGTCGTGCTTACGCACCTGAAAATCGCCGGGACCAGACTGCAGCAATTTCAGATCGCGGCAATTTCAGATCGCGGCAATTTCAGATCGCGGCGATTACCCTGATTTCGACCTTGTATTTCGGGGCTGCCAGCTTTGACTCGACGCAGGCGCGCGCCGGTGGATTGTTC
>JASFUE010000145.1:0-8006 GCA_050050435.1 Burkholderiales bacterium
GCGAGCAGATTGAAGATGAAACCAACCATTCCCAGCGCACTAAAAAAGACGAGTATCCTGGTTTTCTGGCGGTCGAGTGTTGTAAATCCGGTTTGCATAGAACCTATCCCATGATTGGTCGCGCATGCGATGGTGGCAATTTTTGTTTCCGGCTAGGCGCGAGCGACGCCGTTTGGCCGGACCAAACAAGGAGCAAGCAACAACGCCGGGGACGAAAATAGTCATCATCCCGGAGGGTTACGCCAGTTAGCCGTGCAACGTGTTCCGTCTCTTTGCCGCTATTTTCCTCTACTGTTGACCAATTCAAGGTTATCGAGACTGAACGTTTGCTCTTATTTGTGCCCTGGAAGTAACGCATGGTGCGATCGATCATGGGATAAGTTCTCTACTTTCCCGGCACCCAGTTCGGTTTGCGCTTTTCGAGAAACGAGCGAATACCTTCCTTGCCTTCGTCGGATGCGCGGACCTGAGAGATGCGCCGCGCGGTCTCGTCCATCAGCGTCTGCCCCAATGGCGAGCTTGCGATCAGATCGATCAATGTCTTGGTTTGCGCATGCGCGGCAGTGCCACCGACGACGAGATGTATCAACAACTCGTCGATTTTCTCGTCAATTTTTTCACCAGGTGCGATCTCGTGTACCAGACCGACGCGGTAAGCTTCGGCCGCCGTTAAGCGTTCACCGGTCAGCATGTAACGGCGGCTGGCACGTACACCCATGGCGGCAACCACATAGGGGCCTATGGTCGCCGGGATCAAACCGATCTTGACTTCGGACAAACAGAATTCGGCTTCGAACGACGCCACTGCCATGTCACATGCGGACACCAGACCCATTCCGCCGGCAAAGGCGTGGCCGTGCACGCGAGCGATGGTCGGTTTGTTCATTGAATGCAGCCGGTGCAGCATGTTTGCCAGTGCCAGAGCATCCTGATAATTCTCATCGGCGCTGTAACCGGCCATCTTTTTCATCCAGTTCAGATCGGCACCGGCACAGAACGATGGTCCGCGCCCGGCAAGTACCACCGCCTTGATCGCATCATCAGCATCCAGCGATTCGAACGCCGCCGACAGTTCGGCGATCATCGTTTCGTTGAAGGCGTTGCGAACGTCCGGCCGGTTCATCCAGATCACACCGACATCGCGATGCAATTCGATTTCAAGGGTCTGGTAGTTTGTCATCGTCTTCCGGGGAACTTGTGGTCAGTCAAAATAGAAACGCTTCGCCACTTCTTCCAGCATCACTTCGGTGGCGCCGCCGCCGATCGCCAGCACGCGGGCATCGCGTACCAGGCGCTCGATCGGCGTCTCTCGCATGTAGCCCATGCCGCCATGGAATTGCTGGCAGGCATACATCACCTCGTTGACGAGTTCGCCTGTCAGGGCCTTGAGCATCGACACTTCGCGCACACATTCGCGCTGTTGCGAAACCAGCCATGCACAGTGATAAAGAAATGCGCGTGCAGACTGCGTCTTGGCATCGAGCATTGCCAGGCGCTGGCGAATCGCCTGCTTGTCGAACAGTACGCCGCCAAAGGCCTTGCGCTGCTTGACCCACTGCGCAGTCAGTCGCAACGCCGTGCGGGCATGGCCAACCGCCATCGCGGCCAGCGCAATGCGTTCGGTCTGGAAGTTTTTCATCACTGCGTAGAAGCCGTGATTTTCCTCTCCCAGGAGGTTTTCCGCAGGAACGCGACAGCCGTCGAAAACCAGTTCGGCCGTATCGGAAGAATTCCAACCCTGTTTTTTCAGGGCGCGACCGACCCGAAAGCCAGGCGTGCCTTTTTCGACGATGAACATGGAAATGCCGCGCGAGCCCTTCGCATCCGGATCGGTCTTTGCGGCGACGAAAACCACATCTGCGTGCACACCGTTGGTAATGAACATCTTGGTGCCGTCGATCACCCAGTGATCGCCGTCCCGGCGCGCCCGCGTGCGTATGCCGGCAACATCCGAGCCGGCATCGGGTTCAGTGATGGCCACCGCGCTAATCGCCTTGCCGGCGATGATGTCGGGCAAGTATCTGGCAATCTGTGCCGGGCTGCCGGCATTGACAAGGTGCGGCGACGCCATGTCGGTATGCACCAGCACGGTGACAATAAAGCCGCCAAACGTCGACAGCGACAACGCTTCCTGAAACACTACCGAAGTCATGATGTCGGCTTCGGCACCGCCATACTCTGACGGATACGTCATGCCAAGCCAGCCAAGCTCGCCCATCTTGCGCAGCACTTCGCGCGAGGTATACCCCTGTTCTTCCCATTGCTCGCCAACCGGTTCGACTTCGCGCTCGAGAAATCGAGCCACCTGTTCGCGCAATGCTTCGTGCTCTGAAGTGGTGTATACGGTATCGCTCATGGATCTGTCTCTTCAAATCCGGCGCATTACATCCGGAATACGCCGAACCGGGTCTGTTCGATCGGTGCGTTAAGCGCCGCGGAAATCCCAAGCCCGAGGACGGTGCGCGTTTCGGCCGGATCGATGACGCCGTCATCCCACAACCGTGCTGACGCATAATAAGGATGACCCTGGGATTCGTATTGTTCGAGCAGGGGTGCCTTGAATGCGGCTTCCTCTTCCGCGCTCCAGCTCTTGCCCGCTTTCTCGATACCGTCTCGCCTGACCGTGGCCAGCACGCTGGCTGCCTGCTCGCCGCCCATAATCGATATGCGCGCATTGGGCCACATCCACAGAAAACGCGGTGAGTAGGCGCGCCCGCACATGCCGTAATTGCCTGCGCCGAAACTACCACCGATGATGACAGTGAATTTGGGCACTTTCGCGCAGGCAACCGCGGTCACCATTTTCGCGCCGTCCCGGGCGATGCCACCGGCTTCGTATTTTTCACCCACCATGAAACCGGTGATGTTCTGCAGAAAGATCAACGGAATCCCGCGTTGCGCGCACAACTCGATGAAGTGCGCCCCCTTCAAGGCGGACTCCGAGAACAGAATGCCGTTGTTGGCAACAATCCCCACCGGATAGCCGAATATGTGGGCAAAGCCGGTCAACAGGGTTGTTCCGTAAAGCGGTTTGAATTCGTCCAGCTCGCTGCCATCGACGATACGCGCGATGACTTCCCGGACGTCATAGGGCTTGCGTGCTTGCGTTGGAATGACGCCACCAATCTCGTCGGTTGCATACATCGGCTCGCGCGGAGACTGGACGTCCAGCGAAACGGACTTTCGCAGGTTCAGGTGAGCAACGATCCGGCGCACCATTTCCAGTGCATGCGGATCGTTGAGCGCATAGTGGTCGACAACACCGCTCACGCGCGCATGCACATCGGCACCACCAAGCGCTTCGGCACTGACGACTTCGCCGGTTGCCGCCTTGACCAGCGGCGGGCCACCAAGAAAGATGGTGCCCTGGTTCCTGACGATCACAGCCTCGTCTGCCATCGCCGGCACATAGGCTCCACCGGCGGTGCATGAGCCCATCACGCACGCAATCTGCGGTATACCGGCCGCCGACATATTGGCCTGATTGAAAAAAATCCGACCGAAGTGCTCCCGATCGGCAAAGATATCGTCCTGGTTGGGCAAGTTGCCACCGCCGGAATCGACCAGGTAAATACAGGGCAGGCGGTTTTGCCAGGCAATCTCCTGCGCGCGAAGATGCTTCTTCACGGTGACCGGATAGTAAGTCCCGCCCTTGACCGTTGCATCATTGGCGATGATGACGCATTCACGCCCCGAGACGCGGCCGATACCGGTGATGATGCCGCCCGAGGGCACTGCGTTGTCGTACATGTCCCAGGCGGCCAGTTGCGACAATTCGAGAAACGGCGAACCGATATCGAGCAAGGTGCGCACGCGCTCGCGTGGCAACAGCTTGCCGCGCGCCAGGTGTTTGTTGCGCGCGGCCTCGCTGCCACCCTGATTGATAGTCGCGAATTTCTCGCGCAAGTCGGTAACCAGACCACCCATGGCTTCGCGGTTGGCCTTGAATTCAGCCGAACGCGAGTTGAGCTTGCTTTGAATAACCGGCATCCGGGCGTCGCGGCCTAACCGGCTTGCGCCGGTTTTTTCTGCGGCTTCTCGCCCACCGGCCCGCCGGCTTTCTTCCACGCCGTGAAACCGCCTTCGACGTGGGCAACCGGCGCAAGACCCATCTCCTGGACCGCGCGGGTCGACAGCGCCGAGCGCCACGCCGATGCGCAATAGAAGACGAACTGCTTTCCGCTGCCAAAAATGTCCTTGTAGTACGGGCTGTCCGGGTCGACCCAGAACTCGAGCATGCCACGCGGCGCATGGAAGGCGCCGGGAATCATGCCGTCGCGTTCGAGTTCACGTACGTCGCGCAAATCGACGAAAACGACATTCGGATCACCATGGCGCGAGATCGCCTCGGCAGCGGGAATCGTGCGTATTCTTTCGTTCGCTTCCGCAACCAGTTGCTTGCAGCCTTTGGTCAGTGCCATTTCACTCCTTTCAGAAACCACCTGTTTCAAGCCATTTCTCGACGTGCGCCAGCCGGTCAGTGCCCCAGAAGGGCTCGCCATCGACAATGATGTAGGGAGAACCGAACACGCCTTTTTCAATGGCAGTATCGCACTCCTGTTTCAGCCGTGCCTTCATCTCCGGTTCTTGCGTCACCGCCACCAACTCGTCCTTGTTCAGGTGCAAGGAGGCGACGATATCGGCGGCGACTTCCGGGCTGGAAATATCACGGTCTTCGACGAAGTAGCCGTGAAACAGCGCGAGAATTGCGCTCTGCACTTTTTCGGGGTGATGCTCCTGCAACCAGTAGGTGATACGTGCTGGCGCCTGCCCCGCGATCGGGAATCTGGAAGGCTCGTTGTAGGGAATTTGCCATAGCCGTGACACCCGCTCCATGTCCCGTTTGTGATACTCGCCCTTTAGCGGAACCATCGGCAGCGGGGTACCGCCGGTTACCTTCAGCACCGCACCGATCAGGAAGGGTTTCCATACCACGGTGCGGCCGAATTTTTCCGCAAGAGCGCTGATGCGGGTTGCGGCGAAATAGCCGTACGGTGAGGAAAAATCGAAGTAGAACTCGATCGGTTTTTTTGAAGTTGAATCAGCCATATTCCCCTCGCTGTGATTTCACCGCGTGCCGCGACCCATTAGTCCAAGCCCGATAAAGCCGATATGGTTGTGTGCCATGCAATCTTCCTTTCTTCGATCATGCCTGATTCAGCGCTGCCTGCCGATTAGCTGTGTGTTGAGAAAGCGTAGCGAGCGACCCGAGTGCGAGGAGCCGCGCAGCGCGGGACGAAGACATACCAAAGCAGGTAGGCGAGGACCAAGCGAGCACGCGACAAAGCAATCGGGTTGCGCAGTAGCTTACTCAACATACAGTCAGGCCATCTCGATAGCCATCGCCGTCGCTTCCCCGCCGCCGATACAAAGCGAGGCCACGCCACGGCGCGCGCCGCGCGCGCGCAAGGCGCCGATCAGCGTGACCAAGATACGCGCACCGGATGCACCGATCGGGTGACCGAGTGCGCAGGCACCGCCATGAACGTTGATTTTTTCATGCCCAATCGCGAGTTCTTTCATCGCCGCCATCGTCACCACTGCAAAGGCTTCGTTGACTTCGAACAGGTCAACGGTATCGGTGGTCCAGCCGGTCTTTTCGCATAGTTTGCGCATTGCCTCGATCGGCGCTGTCGTAAACCAGCCCGGCTCCTGCGCATGCGTTGCGTGACCAATCACCGTCGCCAGTGGTTTCGTGCCCAGTTTTTCGGCGGTTGACCGGCGCATCATCACCAGTGCGGCCGCGCCGTCTGAAATCGAGCTTGAATTCGCGGCCGTGACCGTACCGTCCTTGCGAAACGCCGGCTTCAACAGTGGAATCTTCTCGAAATTGGCCTTGAAAGGTTGCTCGTCGCGCTCGACAAATCGCTCTTCCTTGCCGGCCTTGATTGCGATCGGCGTGGTTTCCCATGCAAAGCTGCCGTTTTCGTTGGCTTCCTGCGCTCGCTCGAGCGAGCTCACCGCGAACGCATCCTGTTCCTTGCGGGTAAATCCGAACCGGTCAGCGCAGTTCTCGGCGAACGTTCCCATCAGCTTGCCTTTGTCGTAGGCATCTTCCAGCCCGTCGAGGAACATGTGATCGATCACTTGCTGATGACCCATGCGGTAGCCCGTGCGTGCTTTGGGCAACAGGTAAGGGGCATTGCTCATGCTCTCCATACCGCCGGCTGCCATGACATCGTTAGTGCCTGCGACGAGCAAGTCATGAGCGAACATGGCCGCTTTCATGCCCGAACCGCACATCTTGTTCACAGTGGTGCAGCCGGCTGCGAGCGGCAGGCCAGCGCCCAGCGAAGCCTGACGCGCCGGCGCCTGTCCCTGCCCGGCCGGCAGCACGCAGCCCATGATGACTTCATCAATTTTTTCAGGCGTCACTCCTGCTCGTTCGACTGCGGCACGAATTGCGTTTGCCCCCAGTTCGGGAGCAGCGAAGTCCTTCAGCGCACCTTGAAATCCGCCCATCGGCGTGCGCACTGCAGAAACGATCACTACGGGATCAGTTGGCATGTCTTACTCCTGTCTGAGTTGGAATTGGCTGTTGCAGAATTTGCGTAACCTGCCGTGACGGCCGATTGCGAAAGCGCATCGTCTCCGGATAGGGAAATACGTCTTCAACGTTGCCGGCAAGAATGCGCGATTTTGTGTCGTTCCAGAATTGCGCATCGAGAAGATCGGCATGGTGTTTCTTGAATGCGGCACGCACCGCCTTGTTGTTGAGCAGGAAAGTGGCGAACTCCTCCGGGAAAACGTCGCCCGCCCCGATCGGATACCAGGGCTCGGCGGACATCTCGTCTTCCGGAGTGCGTGGCGGCGGAATCCGCCGAAAGTTGCATTCGGTCATGTAGACGATTTCGTCGTAGTCGTAGAACACCACGCGCCCGTACCGGGTCACACCGAAATTCTTGAACAGCATATCGCCGGGGAAAATATTAGCCGCCGCGAGCTGCCTGATGGCCAGACCGTAATCGTCGACTGCCCGCGCCAGTTCCTGAGGCGATGCCTGGTCGAGAAACATGTTGAGCGGCATCATCCTGCGCTCGACGTACAGGTGGCGGATCAGCAGCGTATCACCATCCTCATCGATCAGGGATGGCGCCAGTGCGCGTAATTCCTCGATCAGTTCCGGGGCAAAACGTGCGATCGGCAACGCCACGTCCTTGTACTCGAGCGTGTCGGCCATGCGCCCGACGCGATCGTGACGCTTGACCAGCAAATATTTTTCCTTCACCTGTTGCTGCGTCACTTCCTTGGGCGGCGAGATCTCGTCCTTGATGACCTTGAACACGTACGGGTAGGACGGCAGCGTGAACACCAGCATCACCAGCCCGCGAATTCCCGGAGCCACCACGAACTCATCACTGGAATGACGCAAGTGGTGCAGAAAATCGCGATAGAAAAGCGTCTTGCCATGTTTTTGCAAACCCAACATGGTGTAGAGCTCGGCTGCCGGCTTGTTCGGCAACAAACTGGAGAGGAAACGCACATAACCGGATGGCACTTCCATCTCGACCATGAAATAGGCGCGCGAGAATCCGAACAGGATGGCGATTTCCCGCGTTTCCAGTAGCGCCGCGTCGAGATAGGCGGAGCCGTCGTCATTGCGAAGGATCGCAACCGCAAACGGATATTCGGCGTCTCCATTGATGATCTTGCCGATCACGTATGCGCCCTTGTTGCGAAAGAACAGCGAGGAAAGCACCTGGATCTGGTGATTGGCTTCAGGATGAAACGGTCGCGGCAGGCGGGCACGCAGCGCGCTGGTCAGGTAACGCAGGTCCCGGTTCAGATTCCTGAATGGATTGCGCAGGCCAAAATCGCGCAGCATCTGGTTGATGGACGTTCGCAAACCGAACTTCGCCGGGTAGTAGCTGCGGTAGACCGGCGGGTCCGAATCGATGTGCTCGGTCGACAGCGTCGGTCGTACGAAAATGAAGTCGTTGTGGTAGTAGCTGCGATGAAGCATGCGGCAACTCACCGAGTTGAAAAACGTCTCGGCCAGTTCCGGT
>JASFUE010000146.1:0-7949 GCA_050050435.1 Burkholderiales bacterium
GTAAAGCCATAGACCTCCCTCACTGTGACCTGGTAGCGATTTTCGAACTCGCGCGCGGTGTCCACCGGTAACGGCGCGGTTGCGCTGATCACCAGCCGCAACGCCGGCAAGTCGATTCCGCTCGCCAGCAGCGTTCGCAGGTGCACAGGTGTGGTAACCAGGACCCGACCGGCTTCGACGGCACCGAGTGCCGCTGCCACATCGGCCGGAAAGAACGGCCGCTCGCCGTGCATGATCAGGCCACCGCGAAGCGCCATCATCACCGTGGACTCCAGACCGAACATGTGCTGCGGTGGCACGGTACCGACGAGCACGATCGGACCATCGTTGGACAGCCCGAAATGCGCAGCCTCGATGGTGCCACCGCGCGCCAGTGCCCCCCATGTCTTGGGACTGGCAACCGGCTTCCCGGTGGAACCCGATGTAAAGGTAATTGCCGCGATATTTGCCGGGTCAAAAGCCAGGCTATCCGGCGCGCGCTGCGAACGGGCGTTGCCAGTGCTGATACACACCGATTCAAGATCGCAAGTCTGGCCATCGTCCAACAGCAGATAGACTGACTGGTATTCGCGTTCGAGTTCTTTCAGCGATTGTGCCGCCTGCGAAGCCGGACACAGGCTGATCTGGTTTCGCATCATGGCTGCTGCCAGGCCCACCGCGAAACAATAGCGATCCCGGCAAAGGTTAATGGTGTGCGTATGCGCTGGAAGCCGTTGCGCCAGCGCCTCGACGTCACCAAGGAATTCGGCCACGCTGACAAGACGGCCCGAGCGCCATGCAAGCGGCAGCATTGGGTCGCGATGACCGAGAAGCGGAACCAGTGCTGCCGTTTGCAATGAGTTGGACACCCGCGCAGTTCGTAATTCGGAAAACGTTCCGATTGGCAGCTATTCTTTACCGACTTCGCGAAAGCGGCGAAACGCATCTACCGTCGCCGCGAGCGAGGGGTACGGCCAGTCCGGAAAACGAAACGACCGGTACACATACTCGGCAATGAATACGCCAACAAGCAACGGCATATTGAGCACGTTGGCGAAAAACAGCCAGGCATCGGTGGAAACAAGAGTGAACAACGACACCGAGACGACCAGCATGCTCACGAAGAAACCGCACCAGAGTATGGTGATCTGCCGCGTGTAACGCTCGATTTCGGGCGGTATTTCGCCATGAATGAAGCGCGCGAACCGGGTAATCAGTGCTTCACGCCCGGAAACCAGGGTGCGCCCGAAAAACCACAATAATCCGAGATAGCCCAACACTTGCGGCAATCCCCACATCCACAACACGGTCGTGCCCGCGTCGCCGCGATGCACGAACAGCCACCATGCAAACAGTGGGTACCCGGCTAACAGGGAAAGGAGCAAAAAACTCCGGAGTTTGGAAGGACGTCGTCTGGATTCAGGCTGAGCGCTGCTGCTGGACATGCTCATTCAGTGTGCGCAACGAGGAGAAGATCCGCACATTGTCGCTGTCATCCGAGCGAATCTGCACGCCGTAGCGCTTCGAGACGGCAAGTGCAAGCTCCAGGATGTCAATTGAATCAAGACCCAGCCCCTCCCCATACAACGGCGCATCGGGGTCGATTTCCGCCGCCTGACCTTCCAGATTAAGCGCGGAGACGATGAGCTCTGCCAGTTCACGCTCCTCATTACTCATCATTGATGCAGCGGTCATGCCTGTTACCATCTGATTATAGTTAACTCTTGCCGTGATCGTGGACGGCCAGATCTCCCAGTGTCAATTATAACCAGACCGATGCCGAAAAGAGCATTCGGAACACAGGTCCGACAGAACAACATGGAGCGGGTCCGGGAAGGCCATCCGGGGCCTTCGCAGCCTTGGATAATGATCCATCGAGCCACCAGTCACCCGCGGCGCTGCACAGATGACCAGCCAAGTTGCGACGAACCCGGTTAACGCCGAACAGATTCGTGCATTGCTGCCGCATGCGGGGACAATGTGTCTGCTCGAACGGGTACTCGAATATGATGCCGGCTCGATACGTTGTGACGCACGCAGTCACCTCGATCCTGCCAATCCGCTGCGCCGCCACGGACACCTTCCGGCCATCTGCGGGATCGAATATGCAGCGCAGGCAATGGCGTTGCACGGCGCTCTGACTCAGGCGGAATCCGGCGCAGCCCCGGCGCCAACATCGCATGCGAGCGCTGCTCGCGATACGAACGGGCAACCTGGCCGGCGCGGATACCTCATCAGCGTGCGCAATACCTGTTGCCATGTACCTTATCTGGACGAAACCGACACGGCGCTGCAGGTGCGCGCGAAACTCGTCTTCGGTGACGCAACCAGCAGGATCTATTCGTTTGCGGTGACCACCGGGCAAACCTCGCTGGTCACCGGCCGTGCTGCGGTGATGCTGGGCTAGATGAAACGGTTCGCGGCCGGCCTCCGTCGCCGCGAAGCACCCGCACATTCGCGGTAAATTGCACCGATTCCGTTACCATTAGCCCTTGTGACACAATCGCAATCACCTCGAACCACCGTCGACCGGTTTATGCCTTCCGGGGAGCACCACGACCGCAAGGCACCCCGCCGGATTGCGCCACTGCGCGTGCAGGCTTTCACCGCCACTTCGGCGCTCGGACGCGGCAATGGCGCAACGCTGCGGGCCTTGCGCACACGTACCAGCGGCCTGTCGCACAATGATTTCGGTGGACAACCCGTGGATACCTATATCGGCCGTGTCGCCGGCATCGAGGACGAACCACTTCCCGAAGCGTTGCAACATTGGGATTCCCGAAACAACAGACTGGCATGGCTGGCGCTGAAACAGGACGGCTTCGCCGATGCTCTCGACGCGGCGCGGCAACGTTACGATGCGAATCGCATTGCCCTCGTGCTCGGCACCTCGACAGCCTGCATCGGCGCCACCGAGGAGGCTTACAGAAACCTCGATGTGCAAGGCTGCTTCCCGCAACACCTGCGCAACCCACTGATGCATGCTCCGCATTCGACCTGCAATTTCCTGAGTCATGCTCTAGGGCTCGAAAGCCTTTGCGTGACGGTAGCAACGGCATGTTCGTCGAGCGCTAAAGTCTTCGCTGAAGGCGAACGGTTCATCAGGAGCGGTCTCGCCGACGCGGTGCTGGTTGGCGGCGTGGACTCGCTGTGTGACAGCGTGCTCTTCGGCTTCAACTCTCTCGACCTGGTATCTCCGGACCTGTGCCGGCCATTTGACATTGACAGGAATGGCATCAATCTGGGCGAAGCCGCCGGGTTTGCGCTGCTCACCCGTGACGGTAGCGGGCCGGGCTTGGTCGGATACGGCGAGAGCAGTGATGCCTTCCACATGTCCTCGCCGCGTCCTGATGGCATGGGGGCGCGCACCGCCATCGCCGATGCGCTTGCCCGCGCGGGTGTGTCTGCGGACTCGGTCGACTACGTGAACCTGCACGGAACTGCGAGTCGCAAGAACGACGAAGTCGAGGCGCAGACCATCTCGTCAATATTTCCTGCGCGCACCCTGGCAAGCTCCACCAAGGGCTGGACCGGGCATACACTGGGAGCCGCCGGTATCCTGGAAGCGATCATCACGCTGCTGGCCATGCAGGATTCGATGGCACCGGGAACATTGAACACGACACAGATCGATCCCGCCTGCGCAAGCCGGGTGCGTATTGACAATACCGACACGGCGCTCGATACCGCCATGAGCCTGTCCTTCGGTTTCGGTGGCAGTAATTGCGCGCTGGTTTTTGGAAACAACGCGTAATGGCCGAAAGCTGCGCATACATCGAGGGTGTTGCCATCTGGTCGGAAAGACTGCCCGGCTGGGATAGCGCGCAGCGCATCCTGCGCGAGGAGATCGCCGCGCCGGAACCAGCAAGCAATCGCCCGTCACCGGACCTGCTGCCACCGAATGAACGGCGCCGCGCGCCGGATACCGTCGCCATTTCACTCGAAGTCGCCAGCAAGGCATGCGCAAACGCGCAACGTGACCCGGCTGAGTTACCGTCAGTATTCGCTTCGACGCACGGTGACCTCGCCATCACCGATTACATGTGCCAGACGCTGGCTTCCACGCCGGAGATGATGTCGCCCACCCGGTTTCACAATTCCGTACACAATGCGGCCGCCGGCTATTGGGCAATCGCAACGGGTTCCATGCAACCGTATACGGCGATCAGTGCCGATCGCTACACCTTCGGCAACGGGCTGCTCGAAGCATTGGTGCAGGCACAGTGCGATAGCACACCCGTATTGCTGGTCGCCTATGACACGGAGGCCAAAGGCCCGTTGGCGACCGTGCTCAAAAGCAGCGGCCGCCTCGCTTGTGCATTAGTAGTGAACTGCCAGCCCTCGGATAGCGCGAAACTCATGCTGCGATGGCAAATGCACGAGTACGATCAGACGAGGACGCCCGAAACAGTGACGCCAGCGGCATCGTTCATTGCCGGCAACGCAATGGCCCATGCCCTGCCGGCGTTCGCGGCAATTGCTCGCTGCCAGGGCAACCGTCTTGACGCGTTGCCTGGCGGGATAGATACGCAGGCAAGTTGTGCAATCGGCCCAACGAGGCGACTGGGCCTGCGTTTATCCGCGATGGATACACAATCGCTCAAGGCGGCACCATGAACGACACCGCGACGCACGGCCAACATTGTGACGTCTTCGTGATCGGGGGCGGTCCGGCCGGCACCACCATTGCCACACTGCTGGCAAAGCGTGGCTTCGATGTCGTGCTGGCGGAAAAGGACACACATCCGCGATTTCACATCGGTGAATCGCTGCTGCCACTGAACCTGGAACTTTTTAAGGAGCTCGGCGTACTCGAGCAGATAAGGGAAATCGGCTTATGCAAGCCCGGTGTCGAATTCAACTCTCCTGTGCATGAACAACCGGTCACACTGAACTTTTCCGAGGCCTGGGACAAAACCTACCCGTACGCCTATCAGGTGCGCCGCTCCGATTTTGACAAGATCCTGTTTGACCACTGTACGCGCAATGCAGTCCGCGCGATGCAGGCGTGCCACGTGACCGGGGTATCGTTTCCCACTGATGACAATGTATTGATCACCACTGCCTGCGAAGACGGGAAAAAACAGTGGCAGGCAGGTTATCTTGTCGACGCGTCCGGCCGCGACACTTTCCTCGGCAACCGGCTGTCAATCAAGCGGCGCAACCGACAGCACACCTCGGCGGCACTTTACGGGCATTTCGAAGGAGCCAAACGTCTGCATGGTGAAGCCCAAGGCAATATCAGTATTTTCTGGTTCGAACATGGCTGGTTCTGGTTTATCCCGCTTCAGGACGGCACGACCAGTATCGGTGCCGTATGCCCGCCGACGTATTTGCGCACACGCAGCACTGATCCGGCGAGTTTCCTGCAACAGACCATTGACCTGTGCCCCGCGCTGAAAGCCCGGCTGAAGAATGCACACCCGGTCACCGAAGTGACCGCGACAGGCAATTATTCATATGAATGCGCCCAGATGATGGGTGATCGTTACCTGATGATCGGTGATGCCTATGCGTTCGTCGATCCGGTGTTTTCCTCGGGCGTGTATCTCGCCATGCGCAGTGCTTTTCTGGGTGCCGATGTCGTCGAAACCAGTCTGCGTAATCCGGCCAGGGCGGCTCAGGCGCAACGCCGGTACCGCAAGGCGATCGCGCATGGACTAAACCATTTTTCATGGTTCATTTACCGCATGACCGAGCCAGCCATGCGCCACCTGTTCATGGCGCCACGCAATATTTTCCGCGTGAGGGAAGCGCTGCTCTCGCTGCTGGCCGGAGACCTCTACGGCAAAACGCCGATTTACCCCAGCCTGTTCGCGTTCAAGATGCTGTACTACGCCACCTGTGCACTGCAACCGCGCTCCAGCATCCGTGCCTGGCAGGCGAGACGGCAGGTGCGCAGTGGCGCGTCGCCTTAGAAGTTTGCCCGTTAATCGATTCGCAGATCGGACGCCTGAGCCTGCCTGAGGGCTTCGATGCGTTCTTGCAGTGGCGGATGGGACATAAACAGCCTTTTCAGCCCCAGTCCCCCGCCACCGGATATTCCAAATGCTTTCATCTGCTCAGGCAAAGCCGAGGGCTCGTGAGCTGCCTGCAGCCGCTGCAGTGCGCCGATCATCTTCTCGCGCCCGGCAAGCGAGGCGCCGCCGGCGTCGGCCCGGAATTCACGACGGCGGCTGAACCACATGACGATAATACTGGCCAGGATCGCCAGGACAATTTCGGCAACAATGGTACTTACCCAGAACCCGATGCCGTAACCGCGCTCGTTCTTGAGCAGCACCCGGTCAACGAAGAAGCCGATCACCCGCGCCAGGAAAATCACGAAGGTGTTGACAACACCCTGAATCAGCGCGAGCGTAACCATGTCCCCGTTGGCGACGTGGCTGACTTCATGCCCCAGCACCGCTTCGGCCTCGTCACGCGACATGTTCCTGAGCAATCCGCTGCTCACTGCCACCAGCGCGTTGTTGCGGCTCATGCCGGTGGCAAATGCGTTGATATCGGGTGAATCATAAATGGCGACATCGGGCATGCCGATGCCGGCCTGCTTTGCCTGCCGGCTTACAGTGGCAACCAGCCACTGTTCTGCTTCTGTGCGCGGGCTTTCAATCACCTTGGCGCCGGTGAGAAACTTGGCTGACCATTTGGAAATCGCCAGGGATATAAATGAACCGCCAAAACCAATTACCGCGGCAAACACCAGCAACGCTTGCAGATTCAACCCGGAGCCGGATTGGCTCAGGATGCGCTCGACGCCGAGCACGCGCATGGTGATGCTGAGCAAAACCAGCACCGCGATGTTGGTTATCAGAAACAGGGCAATACGTTTAAACACGTGTATCTCCGAAAAAGAAGTTCAACGTCATGCGCTTTGAGTATCGATCAGCCCCTGCGGTTCCCGGCCTCGCCAGCCGCGGTCAGTTCTTCAAGCTGCGCGGTCAACTCCAGCCAGTGCTCTTCGGCGCGATCGAGCTGTTTGCTGACTTGCGCCTGTTCACGCAGGTAATCGCGCAACTGCTCCTTGTTGTCATTTTCATAAAGATCGGGGGAGGCAATGAGGTTTTCAAGGCGCGCCTTATCGCGGGTGTGCCGCTCGATCTCGCGCTCGAGCCGGTGCAGTTCCTTCTCCAGCGGCTTTCTCGCAGCGGCCGCCTCGGCGCGTGCCTCCGCCTCCATGCGCCGCTGTTCGCGTCGTGAAGGCCCGTTGCGCGCTTGCTCGGACGCCTGGGTTTCCGGCACTGCAAGCAACCGGGTATAGCCCTCGAGGTCATCATCAAACTCGCGCACGCTGCCGCCGTCCACAATGAACAACTGGTCGCAACTCGCGCGCAGCAGGCTGCGATCGTGCGACACCAGCACCATCGCACCGTCAAATTCCTGCAGCGCGCGCGTCAGCGCAATTCGCATCTCGATATCGAGGTGGTTGGTGGGCTCATCGAGCAGCAACAGATTGGGCCGCTGCCAGGCAATCAGCGCAAGTGCCAGGCGCGAGCGCTCTCCTCCGGAAAAACGCCCGACCGGAGCCAGCGCCTCATCGCCACGAAAATTGAAACCTCCGAGAAAGTCGCGCAACTCCTGCTCGCGAACAAGCGGATCGAGTCTGGCCAGGTGCTGCAGCGGGCTGTCGCCGGGGCGCAGCTTCTCCAGGAGACTTTGTTCGAAATATCCGATTTTCAGTGACTTGCCTTCGACCCGTGTGCCTCGCAACGGGGTCACATCACCGGCCAGCAGTTTCACCAACGTTGACTTGCCGGCACCGTTGCGCCCCAGCAAGCCGATTCGCGCCCCGGCACGCAATTCCAGCTTGACGCCTGACAATACGATGTCGCCATCGTAACCCACGGCCACATCGTCCAGTACCAGCGCCGGGTCCGGATGCACATCGGCATTTCGAAACGAAAAGCTGAATGGCGAATTGACGTGTGCCGGCATCACTTCGTCGAACCTGCCAAGCTGCTTCAGGCGGC
>JASFUE010000147.1:0-7917 GCA_050050435.1 Burkholderiales bacterium
CCAACGACCCCCACCATGTCAAGGTGATGCTCTAACCAACTGAGCTACGCGCCTAATGAGCGGCGAATTCTAGCCGAAAACCCGGAACCGTCAAAGACTTCCGCAACGATTCAGCGCCGTCGTGCCTGAAAAACCCCTTCCATGTTCGCCAGCATGGCGAGCGGACGCTCGAGGTGTTCAAGCGATTGCGTCTCGACCGTGACCACTATGTGCATCTGCTTTGCGCCGGTGTGGGTATTGGTACCGGTCACACGCAGCTTCTCGGCGCCAATGGCATCGAGTACATCGCGGATCGAAACCAGCTGCCGATCGGCAATGATTTCCAGGTCCGTTTCGTAGAACTGATCAGCAGCCCTGCCCGCCCATTCGGCGGCCATCAGGCGCTCGGGCGCGAGGCCCGCAAGGTTGCGGCAGCCGGCGCGGTGAACGGTTATGCCCTTGGCCTTGCTGACGAAGCCGATAATCGGATCTGGCGGAACCGGCTTGCAACATCGTGCCAACGTGGTCAGCAACTGATCCATGCCGACGACCAGAATGGCGCCCGATCCTCTGCCAGCCCGGGTACGCACCGGCGAGGGCTGCTCTGCCGGGCTTTCGGTATCACCCTCGAGCGCGTTCTTCAGTTCGCGGACGGTGATGTCGCCACGGTGAAAAGCCAGATAGAGCTCCTCTGCACCCGGATACCCCAGCAATCCGGCCAGCTCGTCGGCATTGCGCCAGCTCTGTCCCAGACGCTGCAAACCTTTTTCCAGCTCGGCCCGGCCGGAAGCGCACGCCTCGTCGCGCGCTGCGTTGTTGAACCACTGCCGGACCTTGGCCCGTGCACGGTTGCTGGCAATGTAGCCCAGCGCCGGGTTCATCCAGTCGCGTGACGGCCCGCCATCCCTGGCGGTGACAATCTCAATGACCTGACCATTGGCCAACGGTTGATTCAGCGGCACCAGACGCCCGTCCACCTTGGCTCCGCGACAACGGTGGCCAAGTTCGCTGTGTACGTGATAAGCGAAATCAATCGGCGTCGAACCCGCCGGCAGATCGATTACCCTGCCCTGCGGCGTCAATGCGTAGACCACATCCTCGCGCAATTCTTCGCGAAAAGTCTCGGCCAGATGAGCGGCATCTGCGATGTCATCACGCCAGTCGAGCAATTGCCGCAGCCAGGCGATCTTGCGGTCATAAGCGGCGTCGCCGCGGCTCGCTTCCTTGTAACGCCAGTGCGCCGCTACACCCAGTTCCGCGTGCTCATGCATCTCCCGGGTCCTGATCTGCACTTCGATTACCTTGCCCTGCGGTCCGGCAACCGCGGTGTGAAGCGAGCGGTAGTCGTTGCTCTTGGGTTTGGCTATGTAATCGTCGAACTCGCCCGGAATCGGGCTCCACAACTGGTGGACCAGCCCCAGCACGGAATAACAATCCGAAACCTCGTCGACCAGTACTCGTACCGCACGCACGTCCGAGAGTTGCTCGAAGCGAACGCCTTTACGCTGCATCTTTTTCCAGATGCTGTAGATGTGCTTTGGGCGGCCACTGACCTCGGCATTCGGGCACACGCTCTTCACCGCCTGGCCCAATTGCAGCATGACCTCGCGGAGGTACTGCTCGCGGTTGGTCCGTCTTTCATCCAGCTGCCGAGCGATTGCCTTGTAGGTATCCGGATCCTGGCAGCGAAACGCGAGATCCTCGAGTTCCCATTTGAGCCGCCATACGCCAAGCCGGTTTGCCAGTGGCGCCAGCAGATCGAGTGTGTCACGGGCAGCATTGCGCCGGGTAGTCTCATCGCCATGCGGCGCGACATAGCGTAGTGCCTGCAACTGGTCGGCAAGTTTGAGCAAGACCACCCTGATATCTTCGACCATGGCGAGAAGCAGCTTGCGAATTGCCTCGAGCTGGGCCGCCTTCTCCGATGACTTGCGCAAGCCCGGCCCGCGCGTACCCAGCACCTGGATCGTCGCCAACCGGCTAACACCGGCCGCCAGTGACAGCACGTGCGAATTGATAACCGACGGTAACGTCGCGGCCTGACCTTCGGCGCCCTGTTGCACATCGATGAGCCAGGCGGCAGCGACCGAATCGGCATCGAGTCCCAGATTGGCGACGATGCCGGCTACGCCGCGGGCGTGGTCGATGTGCCGCTCCCCGGACCAGTGCCGCGCCTCGCCATGCCGTCGCGCGGCTTCACGACTGGTGAGCTCGATCAACGCTCTTGATGGCTCGTCGAACCTGGCCCGCAAACCGGGCGGCGCAGATATTGCGCTGTCGTCGTCGATAGCGAATTCGATGTCGCTGCTCACTTGACTCCTGTTTACGCTCTTGCGACTGAAATCGGTAATGATTGCTGCCGTTGATCAAATGATACGCATCGTCATTGATGCCAATAGCGGCGATATTGGTCCCGCCATCGGGAAATTTCCATCCGTTCGCGGCCGAACCGGACGATAACAGCGCCGGTCTGGTCGGTTCGCATTGTCATCGCGCCCGTTTCGACATAGCGCGCGACGACCAAAGGTGCCGGATGGCCGTATCGATTCATATACCCAACCGGAAACACCACGGCTCGCGCCGCAACCGCTTCGACAAATGCTTCGCTGGAAGAGGAGCCGCTGCCATGATGCGGCGCGACCAGCACATCGGCACGCAGTAATGGACTGGCTGTAGCGAGCAGCTGGCGTTCCGAACGGCGTTCGATATCTGCCGGCAATAATACAGTGCCGTGCGCAGACTGGATGCGCATGACGCAACTGCGATCATTGTCTCCGATACTGTCGCGGGAATCGCGGTCACTGCCAGGATGCAGGATTTCGAATCCGACCCCGTCGAAGGTCCACGCCTGACCGGCATGGCAGCGGCCCGCCTTGTTACCGGGGGCTTTGGCATCGAACGATGATACAAGCTGCGCTACATCCAGAGCTGCCACTACCGACGCAACCCCGCCAGCATGGTCGAGGTCCTCATGGCTGGCAACCAGCAGATCGAGCCGCGCAATACCTTCTCCACGCAGATACGGTACGACAATGTTACGCCCGGCATCACCTCCGCCACGATAATCGGGCCCGGCATCGAACAACACCGTATGGTTCGCCGTGCGCGCCACCACCGCCAGCCCCTGGCCGACATCGAGAACGGTCAGCCACAACTCGCCTGTTGCCGGCGCCGGCGGCTTTACAACAAACATCGGCAGCATCAGTACTACGCCGAGCCAGCGACCAGGGTAGCCGCGCGGAAGCGCAATCAGTGCGACACCGGCAACGGCCAGCGCGACCGACCAGGTCAGCGGTGTGTGCTGCTGCCAGATTGCGCCAGGCAAGGCCGAGAGCCGTTCGAGCACACCAAACAGCAGCTGCAATGCGCCGTTTACCAGCATGGCAACCGGTTCGAATGGCAGCACCACCAGCAGCAACGACAACGGCGCAATGCACACGCTGATCAACGGAATCGCAATCCCGTTGGCAATCGGCGAAATCACGGATACTTTCTGGAACAACACCAGCAGCAGCGGTATCAGAGCGACGGTGATCGCCCACTGGATTCGAACCCAGGTTCGCAGCACGCCGTCACCGTGTGCGCAGCTGCTGCCGACCATTAGTATGGCCGCTACTGCTCCGAACGAAAGCCAGAATCCGGCCGAGGTGACTGCCATCGGGTCGAGCAACAGCACGAACAGCAGGGCGACACCGAGAACGGCCGGTGCCGGCCAGCGCCACCCACTCCACAGGGAGGCGGCCACCACGCCCAGCATGCAAACGGCTCGCTGAGCGGGTATCGCGAATCCGGCCAGCGCGGCATAGATGAGCGCGGCAATCAAACCGAACAAGGTGGCAGCATGCAACGGTGAGACGCGTGTGACCAGAAGTGGCGATCGCCGCCACAACCGTGTCGCCAGCCCGAACACCAACCCGGCTACCAGAGTGATGTGCAATCCGGAAATGCTCATCAGGTGATTGGTGCCGGTGCGAGTCAGGATTTCCCATTGCGGCTCGGGTATGGCTCGCTGATCACCGATCGCCAGTGCGATGACAATGCCGCCATAAGCTCGCCCGGCGAGCAACTCGCTCAGCCTTTGCCTGATGCGTTCTCTCGCCCTTTGCACCATGTAGCCAGGCCGCCAAACCATGGGCGCGAGCTGCCTGGCGGCTTGTGCGTCGCGTACATACCCGCTTGCACGGATGCCACGTTCGAGCATCCATGCCTCGGTGTCGAAGCCATGAGGATTGAGATTGCCGTGTGGCGCTCGCAGGCGCACAGTCATTTGCCATCGCTGCCCGGCCAGCAAACGCGGTAGTGATTGTTGCTCACCACTCCAGCCGGTATACCAGGTCAATGCCACCCGCGAAGGAATCTGCGCTCCGATAGTCAGAACCCGTTCGACATCCATGACAAAACGCGTTCCACGATTGCCCGGGCGCGTCAGCTGTGCAATGACGCCCTCGATGCGTACATCATGACCGCTCCAGTGCTCTCCAAGGCCGGTCGCCAGTGACAGGTGTGCCTGTGTGGCTGCCCAGAAGTATCCGCCCGTGAAAAATGCCAATAGCCAGATGGCAAATTGGAGCCGCTGCCGGAAACCGTTAACGACCTTGCCAAGACGCCAGGCGAGCACCACCAGCACAAGCACAGCCAGCCCGTATTCCATTGGAGGTAACTGCGCCTGATGCTGCAACCACCAGCAGCCGCACACGGCCGCCAGGACAAAAATCAACAATCTCATCGGCGATGAGTGCCTTTTCGATACGCCGGGAGCAACGCGCCTGTCGCTCGTGCCGGCGTGAGAGATCTGGCCTGATCTTGCCTGGGCATTAACTGGCACACTGATTCAGGGATAATGACCCGCAAAATAACTGCAAGCCGTGCCGATGTCACCCGCATACTGGTCGCAAGCACTGCGCGAATTGTCGAGGCAGGATCCGGTGCTGAAGCAGCTGATCGGCCGCTATCGATCCAATAGGCTGCAAGCCCGTGGCGACGCCTATTTCACGCTGGCCCGCTCCATTGTCGGCCAGCAACTGTCGGTCAGGGCGGCCCAGACCATCTGGCAACGATTGATTTCAGGTGTGGATTGCATCGAGCCCCGGATCATCGCCACTACCGATATCACCCGGCTGCGGTCGCTGGGTCTGTCGGCAAGGAAGGCGGGCTATCTGATTGAACTCGCCGGGCGTTTTCTGGATGGTTCGTTTGATACCGGCCAATGGCGACGCCGAGGTGACGAAGAGGTCATCGCAGAACTGACCTCAGCCAGGGGAATCGGACGGTGGACCGCCGAGATGTTCCTTATCTTCTGTTTGTTGCGACCGAATGTGCTTCCGCTCGATGATGTTGGCCTGCAACGCGCCATGCGGCTGAATTACAACAGCGACAAGCCTATTTCCAAAGGCAGGCTCAGCAAGATTACGCGGCAATGGCAGCCATGGTGTAGCGTGGCCACCTGGTTCATGTGGCGGTCGCTGGACCCGTCCAAAGACACCTGAGCGAGCTGTCTCAGGAAGGTTGCAGGCGCCCGTCGTCGAGCAGCAGCACACGATCCATGCGCTCGGCAATGCCGTTATCGTGGGTGACGATGACGAAGCTGGTGCCCAGGTCCCGATTGAGCTGCATCATCAGGTCCAGCACGCTTTCCGCCGTGCGGCGGTCCAGATTACCGGTCGGTTCGTCGGCAAGTACGCAGGCAGGCTGCGTGACCAGCGCTCTGGCCAGTGCCGCGCGTTGGCGCTCGCCACCGGACAACTCGCCCGGTGTATGCGTCAGCCTGTGACCGAGCCCCACCCTCTCCAGCATCGCCGCGGCTTTGTTCGCGGCATCCGTAACCGGTAACCGCCGTACCAGCAATGGCATCGCGACGTTTTCCAGCGCGCTGAATTCGGGTAGCAAATGATGAAACTGGTAGACAAAGCCCAGCCCACGATTGCGAAGCCGGCCGCGCTCGCTTTCGGACACGCTCCCCAGGTCGCGTCCGAGCAGGGTTACTTCTCCGGCGCTGGCATCGTCCAGCCCGCCGAGCAAATGCAATAGCGTGCTCTTGCCGGATCCGGAAGCACCGACGATGGCAACCGTTTCTCCCTTATGGACTTGCAGATTCACATCGAGCAGCACCGGCACTTCGTCTGCGCCTTGTCTGAAAATCTTGCGCAATGAACGGCAGGACAACACCAGTTCCGACTCTGCTCCCATTGCTTCCGCCTGACCAGGCGATGATCCGGCGTTAGCCATTTTCTGCCGCCTCATTCATAACGCAAAGCGTCGGCCGGGTTGGTTCTGGCGGCCTTGAAGCTCGGATACAGCGTCGCCAGCAAGGTCAGGACGAAGGCCGTAACGGTAATGCTGATCACGTCATTCGGCTGCACGTCCGACGGAAGTTCACTAATGTAGTAGACATCCTTTGCCAGAAACTTGAATCCCAGTGCGTTTTCAATCGCAGGCACGATAACGTCGATATTGACCGCAACCACCACGCCCAACACCAGCCCTGCGAGAGTGCCGACCAGCCCGATCAGTGCGCCCTGGATAACAAAAATCTTCATGATGTCACGCGGAGCCGCGCCGAGCGTCCGCAAGATCGCGATATCGGCGCGTTTGTCGGTCACCGCCATCACCAGTGTCGACACGATATTGAAAGCTGCCACTGCCACGATCAACAACAAGATGATGAACATCACCCGCTTCTCGATTTGCACCGCCCTGAAGAAATTGGCGTGGCTGCGAGTCCAGTCGGATACATATACGGTAGGGGGCAGCGTATCCGACAGTTCGCGGGCCACCCGCGGCGCATCGAACAGTTCTCCGACCTTCAGTCGTATGCCCGAGACCTGATTGCCGAATCGGAACAACTTCTGCGCATCCCTGATATCGATCAGCGCCAGACCCGAGTCGTACTGGTAATTGTTGAGCTCGAAAATGCCGGTGACGGTGAACTGCCTCAAACGCGGCAGGATACCGGCCGGCGTCACCTGCCCTTGCGGCGCAATCAGCATCACCCGGTCACCGATATCCACGCCCAGCGCGTGTGCCAGATCGACCCCTAGCGCAATGCGGTACTCGCCCGGCACCAGCGTATCCAGCCCGCCTTCGCGCATATGCTCGCCAATCTCGGCAACCGTGGCTTCCAGCTCGGGAATGATGCCGCGTACGACCGTCCCCTGAACCGAGCGCCCGTGTGAGAGCAGGCCCTCTGCCATCACGTAGGGTGCCGAAGCGATGACATCAGGATTGCTCCGCGCCTGCTCGGCAATCTCGAGCCAGTTGTCCAGGCGCCCGCCCAGGCCAATGACCTGAATGTGGGAAACCACGCCCAGAATGGTCGCACGCAGGTCTTTCTGGAACCCGTTCATCACCGACAGCACCACAATCAGCGCTGCCACGCCGAGCGCGATTCCCAGCATGGAGGTGATCGAGATAAACGAAATGAAGTGGTTCTTGCGTTTCGCCCGCGTATAGCGCAATCCGACAAATAACTCGTACGGGCTCAGCATTGTGTTACCGGCAAACTGGGCATAGCGACCCGAAGTCTGCCACATCCGTGCGAGCGGTTGTCCTGTTTCGTCATGCTAGACTTCCTTTACTTTCTGCGACATTTTGCTGTGGCCGCACTGACCATCCTCTTTCGCAACATGGCGCCACGCCAGTTTGCAATCCGCGAACAATCGTTTCCGGCGCTCAATGCATTCTTTTCCCGCTGTGTTCTCACTATCGAACCGGGCACCACGTGCGCCGGCTGGATTTGCGCCAGTTTTGGCGTAAAGCGCCAGCGCGATTGGCCGGCCGGTGCGATTCTGGCACAAGCAGCCGATATGCAGGACGGATCGACATTCTGGTTGTGCGCCCAACCGGTTCACCTCCGTATCGAACGCGACGATCTCTTGCTGCTACCACCGTCGAAGTTACGCTTGTCCGCAGAAGAAAGCCGGACCCTGCTCGCTTTCCTGC
>JASFUE010000148.1:0-7899 GCA_050050435.1 Burkholderiales bacterium
GGCTGTCTAAGGGCGAGGGTTCAATATGCCGGCGCGAAATCAGGGATGACTACCTGCAACGCATTGTTGGTGACGTCAAACTGGCACGTCGCATGCACATCGCCGTTGACTGTGGAAACGGTGTCGCCGGTAGTATCGCCCCGCAGTTGTACCGCGAGCTGGGCTGCGAAGTGGATGAGTTGTTCTGCGAAGTAGACGGAACTTTCCCGAATCATCACCCCGACCCGTCCCAGCCGAAGAACCTTGCCGACCTGATCGAGGCGCTGCGCAGTTCAGATGCCGAAATCGGTCTGGCATTCGATGGCGACGGCGATCGCCTCGGCATCGTCACGCGCGAAGGAAAAATCATCTACCCGGACCGCCAACTGATGCTGTTTGCAGCAGACGTGCTATCGCGAAATCCCGGTGCGGAGATCCTGTTTGACGTCAAATGCACCAGAAATCTCGCCCCCTGGATCAGCGAGCATGGTGGCAAACCCATCATGTGGAAGACCGGTCACTCACTGATCAAGGCGCAAATGAAAAAAAGCGGCGCACCGCTGGCGGGCGAAATGAGCGGCCATATTTTTTTCGGTGAACGCTGGTTCGGATTCGACGACGGCGTCTACGCCGGCGCGCGATTGCTCGAGTACCTCAGTACGCATGAGGACCTGCGTGCCGTGTTCGACGCGCTGCCCGATTCAGTCAATACGCCGGAACTGCAGGTCAAATTGGCCGAAGGTGAGAACTACACGTTCATCGAAGCATTGCAGAAAAGCGCGCGCTTCCCGGGTGCCACCAACGTCTACACAATTGACGGACTACGGGTCGAGTACCCTGACGGATTCGGCCTGGCAAGAGCATCGAACACGACGCCCGTGGTCGTGCTGCGTTTCGAAGGCGACAACCAGGCAGCGTTAGACCGGATACAGCAGTCTTTCCGGCAGTCACTGCTCGAAGTCAAACCGGACGCGCAGCTGCCTTTCTAGGAAACTTCGCCCCACCCACAGAATACCGCCCCCCGCTAAGTGGTCGGCAGCCGGTCCTTGACCCAGTCGGGAACACTTGCCAGCGCCTGCGGCAGGGCTGTCGCGTCGCTGCCGCCGGCCTGCGCCATGTCGGGACGCCCGCCGCCCTTGCCACCGACCTGCTGCGCAACGAAATTCACCAACTCGCCGGCCTTGACCTTCGCCGTCAGATCAGAAGTGATGCCCGCAATCAGCGTGACCTTTTTGCCCTCGGCGCTGCCCAGCACGATGACCGCGCTGCCAAGCTTGTCGCGCAGCTTGTCGATGGTTTCGCGCAATGTTTTGGCGTCGGCGCCGTCGAGCCGGCTCGCCAGTACCTTGACCGGCCCGACGCTGAGCGCCTGATCGGCCAGGTCGTCACCCTGCGCCACCGCCACTTTCGACTTCAGGCGGCTGACTTCCTTTTCCAGCCGCTTTACGTTTTCCAGTACCTGTACCAGGCGGTGCTCGATTTCCTCGGGGCCAGCCTTGAGGGCGGCGGCAATTTCCGCAAACTGGGTATCGCGCTTTTGCACATACTCAAGCGCGCCCTGGCCGGTGACGGCTTCGACACGGCGAATCCCGGCTGCCACACCGGTTTCGAGCACAATCTTGAAGAAGCCGATGTCACCACTTCGCGAAACATGGGTGCCGCCACACAGTTCGGTGGAAAACTCACCCATTCCGATTACGCGCACGTCATCGCCGTATTTCTCGCCGAACAACGCCATGGCACCGGCACTGATCGCGTCATCATATTTCATGATCTGTGCACCCACGGAAACATTGCGCCGGATCTCTTCGTTAACCAGATCCTCGACCCGGGCGATTTGCTCCGGCGTCATCGGGTGCGGATGCGAAAAGTCGAAACGCGTACGATGCTCGTCGACCAGCGAACCTTTCTGCTGAACGTGATCACCAAGCACCTTGCGCAGCGCGGCATGCATCAGGTGGGTTGCCGAGTGGTTGAACATGGTCGCGGTGCGCAAACGGACATCGACCTGGGCATTGACCGTGTCACCGACCTTGATTTCGCCCTTGGCCACCTCGCCATGGTGTCCGAATACGCCGGATTGTATTTTCTGGGTATCGACCACCCGGAAGGTCGCGAACGGACTGATGCTCGTGACCAGCACGCCACGATCACCAACCTGGCCGCCGGACTCGGCATAAAACGGCGTGCGATCGAGCACAACGATTCCCGACTCGCCTTTTTCCAGGCGATCGACGGGACTGCCTTCGCGGTAAAGCGCAACCACGCTACCCTGCACGTTCAGGGAGTCGTAACCGTAAAATTTCGTTGCCTGGCCGGTATATTCGACACCGCGCGCGCTCTGGAAGCGCGAAGCCGCACGTGCGCGCTCACGTTGGCGTTCCATGGCAGCTTCAAAGCCGGCGAAGTCGACCTGCACCCCGCGCTCGCGTGCAATATCAGCCGTCAGATCGACCGGAAATCCATAGGTATCGTACAGACGGAACACAGTCTCGCCGTCTAGCATCCGGTCTTCGCGCAGCAGTGCGCCTTCAAGTACACCCATACCGTTTTCCAGGGTCTCGGCGAACCGTTCTTCCTCCTGTTTCAGTGTGGCTTCGACGCGCTTTTGCGATGCCGGCAGTTCCGGATAGGCATCACCCATCACCCGTGCGAGATCAGCCACAAGCGAATAGAAAAACGGCTCTGTGCGCCCGAGCTTGTAGCCATGACGTATTGCCCGGCGAATAATCCGGCGCAATACATAGCCGCGCCCCTCGTTGCTGGGGATCACACCATCCGTAATCAGGAAACTGCAGGCGCGGATATGGTCGGCAATCACTTTCAGAGAGTTGTTTTCGAGGTCTTCCGTGGCTGTGGTGCGCGCTGCCGCCTTGATCAGGTCCTGGAACAAGTCGATTTCGTAATTCGAGTGCACTCCCTGCAGTACGGCAGCAATACGTTCGAGCCCCATGCCGGTGTCCACCGACGGTTTGGGCAATGGATGCAGCTTTCCCTGCTCGTCGCGATTGAACTGCATGAACACGAGGTTCCAGATCTCGATGTAGCGATCACCGTCAGCGTCCACACTTCCTGGCGGTCCACCCTCGACCTCCGGTCCGTGGTCCCAGAAAATTTCCGAACACGGCCCGCACGGCCCGGTATCGCCCATCTGCCAGAAGTTGTCACTCTGATATTCGGCACCACCGGGTTTGTCGCCGATGCGGGCAATGCGCTCGGCAGACACGCCGATGTCCCTGGCCCAGATGTCATAGGCTTCATCATCAGTCTCGTAGACGGTGATCCACATGCGTTGCGGGTCCAACCCGAACTCCTCGGTGAGCAACTGCCAGGCAAAGCGGATTGCATCGCGCTTGAAATAATCACCGAAACTGAAATTGCCAAGCATCTCGAAGAAGGTGTGGTGTCGCGCCGTGTACCCCACGTTCTCGAGGTCGTTGTGCTTGCCCCCGGCGCGCACGCAGCGCTGTGAAGTCGTTGCCCGCGAATACGGTCGTTGCTCGCGCCCGAGAAAAACATCCTTGAACTGCACCATGCCGGCATTGGTAAATAGCAAAGTCGGGTCATTGGCCGGCACCAGCGGGCTGGAGGACACGATAGTGTGTCCGTTCTTCTCGAAATACTTCAGAAACCGGTTGCGAATCTCGTTGCTTTTCATTTGCCTGAACTTGTCTTCAAAATGCCGGCGCCGGCGCCAGCGTGTTAAATCGCGTCAATCATGTGCCGCCATCAATCCTCGGCAAGATCCAGAACCTTGCGTATGACATCCTGCGAGAAGCCACGACCGGCCAGAAACCGGCTTTGCTTTGCGCGCTCGGAAAGCGAGGATGGCTTGTTGCCAAACTTCCGGGCCCAGACACTGCGGGCAGTTTCCAGTTCGCCCTTGCGCAACGCCTCCCGTGCCTGCTCAAGTCCATCCTCGGAAACGCCCTTGCCCTTGAGCTCCTGCAATACCTTCGCAGTACCAAACCGCTTTCTGCGGGTTTGTACCACGGCATCGATGAGCCGGCGCTCCGACAACCAGCCTTTTTGCTCGAAGTCATCGAGCACGGCCAGCACTTCAGCCTCGTCCGTGTCATCCGACGACAGCCGCTTTTCCAGTTCAAGCCGTGAATATTCGCGGCGCGCCAGCATGCGCAATGCACGCACGCGCAGACTGGCAGGCTCCGCCACGATCAGCCGGCTCCGTTACGCTTCGGCTGGCTCTTCCTCGACATCTGCGAGCGGCTTGATTCCGACCGTCTCACGAATGCGATTCTCGATTTCCCTGGCCAGTTCCGGATGCTCTTTCAGGTACTCGCGCACATTGTCCTTGCCCTGACCGATCCGGTCCCCGTTGTAGCTGTACCAGGCACCGGCCTTGTCCACAATCTTGTTGGCTACCCCAAGATCAATGATTTCGCCTTCACGCGAGATGCCCTGCCCGTAGAGGATGTCGAACTCCGCTTGCCTGAAAGGCGGCGCGACCTTGTTCTTGACCACCTTGGCACGCGTTTCGTTGCCGGTGACCTCATCGCCCTTCTTGATTGCGCCAATGCGGCGGATATCGATGCGCACCGAGGAATAGAACTTGAGTGCGTTTCCGCCGGTGGTCGTCTCCGGGTTGCCGAACATCACACCGATCTTCATGCGGATCTGGTTGATGAATATCACCAGCGTGTTGGAGCGCTTGATGTTGGCCGTCAGTTTGCGTAGCGCCTGCGACATCAGCCGCGCCTGCAAGCCCATTTGTGGCTCACCCATCTCGCCTTCGATTTCGGCTTTCGGCGTCAGTGCTGCGACCGAATCGATCACCACCACTTCCACCGAACCCGAGCGCACCAGCATGTCGGCTATTTCAAGAGCTTGCTCGCCGTTGTCCGGCTGCGAAATCAGCAGCTCATCAATATTGACACCCAGCTTCGAGGCATATTCCGGATCGAGAGCATGCTCGGCATCGATAAAGGCTGCCGTGCCACCGATTTTCTGCATCTCGGCGATCACGGAAAGCGTCAGTGTCGTTTTTCCGGATGATTCCGGCCCGTAGATTTCAACCACCCGGCCGCGTGGCAACCCGCCGATACCCAGCGCGAGGTCCAGCCCCAGCGAACCGGTCGAAACCACTTTCAGGTCCGGCGAGACTTCCTGCTCGCCCAGACGCATGATCGAGCCTTTACCGAATTGCTTCTCGATCTGTGATAGCGCCGCCTGAAGCGCTTTTTGCCGGTTTTCGTCCATTGATACTGTCTCCCCCGATAGGTTTGCGAATCGGAAAATTATCTCATGGACGGATGCACCGGTCAGTCCTGCCATCGCGTGTCAGGTGAATATTTTCGCCTTCACGCGCATTGCTGTGTCGGCCTGCGGCGACATCAAGACAAGAACGAGTCGAGCCGGTTACAATGCATCCCGGAATGAATTATGGTGCCCAAAAGAACGCGTAATCAGCAAGTTATTGGGCTCCACGCAAGTCCTGCGTGAATTCGCGATGGGCGCGGATTCCGTCAGGCAGACGGATTTCACGATGACCAATGAACCAGCTCCCGCAGGAACTGACACGCCGCTTCGGCTGACGGTGTTGTTTGCGGATATCGCCGACAGCACCCGGCTTTACCGGCAGCTCGGCAACGACCGTGCGCTGGCCAGGGTGGAAGGCTGCATGTCGCAACTGGAGACAATCACCCATGAGCATGAAGGCAAGGTCATCAAGACCGTTGGCGACGAAATCATGTGCAGGTTCGCAACACCGGAACTGGCCGTTCAGGCAGCCATGCGCATGCAACTGGATCGCGCCGATACCGGGTTGCAGTTGTGCATCGGTCTACAGCACGGCGAATTGATCGAGCGCTATGGCGATGTGTTTGGCGACACCGTCAATGTTGCGTCGCGCCTGACCTCGATAGCCAAACCCGGCCAGATACTGACAACCATCAAGACCATCGCGGAGTTGCCCACCACCATGAAGGAGGCCACGCGACAGCACGAACGCGTCGTGCTCAAGGGCATCGCCGAAGAGGTCGACGTGGTGGAAATTCTCTGGCAGCAGGATGACGCCGTCCTGACAATGATGGGAGACACACCACTGTCAACGGGCGAGCACACTTCCATCCTGACATTGAATGGGCCTGACGGTGAAGTAGTCGTCGGAGGTGAACTCGACGTTGCCACCTTTGGCCGCGATCCCGACTGCACGATCCGTATATCACATCCGAAAGCATCGCGTCATCACGCACGCATCGAACAGCGGCGTAACAATTTCGTGCTCATCGACCGCAGTACTAACGGCACCTGGATCTGTTTCGATCAGCAGGCGCCATTCAGGCTCCGCCTGGAAGAAGCGGTGCTACGCGGCAGTGGTGTAATCTCGTTCGGGGAATCGCCGGATTCAGCAACGGCGCAACCTATGCGCTTTGAGGTTGCCTGAGTAAATCGATCAGCGCACGTAACGCGGCAAGCACGGTCTCGCGGCGCACCGTATCGCGGTCGCCTTGCAGGTGCAGACACCATGCCCGGTTGTCACCATTTTTGAGGGCAATCGCCAGCCACACCGTGCCGACCGGCTTTGAGGCCGTGCCGCCGTCCGGGCCTGCAATGCCGCTAACTGCGACACTGCAGTTCGCCCGCGAATTGTGTAGCGCCCCTTGTGCCATTTCCCTCACGGCCAATTCCGACACTGCACCTTCGCGATCCAGAGTCGCGCTGCGCACGCCGAGAATTTCCTGCTTGGACTGGTTCGTATAGGTGACGAAGCCGCGATCAAACCAGCCCGAACTGCCGGGCACCATGGTCACCGCTTGCGAAATCCAGCCACCCGTGCACGACTCGGCGCTCGCCAAAATCATCGCGCTGGACTTCAATGCCAGTCCGAGCTGATCACTCAGGTAGTAAATTTCCTTATCCATATCCGTCTAAAAGGTCATCAACCAAGTGGAGAAACGCTGCCACAACGCCAGGCACAGCAAGGCATAGAATGCGGCCAGCAAATCGTCGAGCATGACACCGAAGCCATTCTGTATTCTCTGGTCGAGGCGGCGTATCGGCGGCGGTTTGAGTATGTCGAACAACCGGAACAATAGAAAGGCAAACGCCTGCCACAACGGGTGCTGCGGAATAAAATACAGCACCAGCATGAACGCGGCGATCTCGTCCCAGACCATGCCGCCATGATCGTGCACGCCGAGGTTGCGCCCGGTGATCTGGCACACCCAGATGCCGAGAAGGAAGCTGGCGGCAATGAAGGCCAACACCGCCTGGTCCGGCAACACACGCTGCAGCCCCCAGTAAATCGGAAATCCCAGTATCGTGCCGAAGGTTCCGGGCGCAAACGGGATCAGCCCAACGCCGAAGCCGAACGCGATGAAATGCGCCGGATTGCTCACAACAAAAACGGGGCCCGGCCGGCGGCGTACTTCAGACAAAATGCTCATACCCTCCCGTGCCAGTGTGGATCACTGCACCCGTATCGTCCAGCACCCGCACCGTATTGCCGGGCACAACCCGACCGATACATGTCAATGCCAGCCCGAGCCTGCCTGAAATGGCGTCCAGTTGTGGCGCCGCGCCAGTAGGCGCAGTAAACAGCAACTCATAATCGTCACCACCGCTCAACAGCGCCTGGCGAACCCGGGCATCGCCTTTTAAATGCATGACATCCGGGATTACAGGGACATGCGCAAGACCGATTTCAATTCCAACGCCGGAACGTTCGCACAGATGCCCGGCATCGGCCACCAGTCCGTCCGAGATGTCGATAGCACTGCTGGCAACGCCAACCAGTTCATGTCCCAGATCAAGGCGCGGCAGTGGCGCTTCGAGCCGCTCCATGCACTGTTCAAGGCCGTTTCCCCTCAATCTCGTTTCGCCATGAATGTGCTGCAGCGCCAGGGCTGCACTGCCAATCTGGCCCGAAACCCACAGTTGTTCCCCCACCTGCGCCTGATC
>JASFUE010000149.1:0-7887 GCA_050050435.1 Burkholderiales bacterium
GCGTCGCCGTAACCGAGGGAAGCCAGCACCGAAGCGGTATGCTCACCGAGCTCCGGCCCAAGCCAGCGCGTTTCACCCGGCGTGTCCGACAGTTTCGGCATCACACCCGGAATTTTCAGCGTTCGCCCGTCACCCAGATTCGCTTCCTCGATCATGCCGCGCGCACGCACGTGTACATCGGCCACGATGTCAGCAATGTCATAGATCTTTCCCGCCGGAACTTCGGCCGCATCGAGAGCCGCCAGAACATCATGGAGGTCATGCGCGCCGCACCACGCCTGAATCGCTTCGTCGAGTTCGTCACTGCGCGAGGCGCGCCCGTCGTTGCGTGCGAGCTGCGGATCATCGGCCAGGTCCTCGCGCCCGATTGCACCCATCATGCGCTTGAAGATCGAATCGCCGTTGGCGCCGATCACCACATACTTGCCGTCGCGGGTGGTATAGGTATTGGAGGGCGCGATGCCCGGCAAGGACGCACCGGTGCGTTCGCGAACGAAGCCGTGCATGTCGTATTCGGGCAGCATGCTCTCCATCAGACTGAATACGGCTTCATACAGTGCCACATCCACCACCTGGCCCTTTCCGCCATTGACTTCGCGCTGACGCAGTGCCATCAACGCACCGATCACGCCGTATAGCGAGGCCACGGCATCACCAAGACTGATGCCCACGCGCACTGGTGGCCGGTCCGGATATCCGGTGACGTGGCGCAATCCGCCCATTGCTTCACCAATCGAACCGAACCCGGGTTTGTCGCGGTAGGGACCGGACTGGCCGTAGCCGGACAGACGCACCATTACCAGGCCCGGATTGTCGCGCGAGAGCACATCGTAGCCGAGGCCCCACTTTTCCATCGCGCCGGGGCGAAAGTTTTCCACGACGATGTCCGCCTCTGCGGCAAGCCGCCGTACGATTTCCTGACCTTCTTCCGATTTCAGATTGACGGTGACCGACTGCTTGTTGCGCGCTTGCAGCAGCCACCACAGCGAGGTTCCCTGGTAGAGCATGCGCCACTGGCGCAAAGGGTCGCCACCGCGTGGCGATTCGATCTTGACGACCTGCGCACCGAATTCGGCGAGCACACGCGTGCAAAAAGGGCCCGCAATCAGCTGGCCCAGTTCGATTACTTTGACTCCGGAAAGCGGTCCCATCGAGCGATTCTACCGCGGTTACGACACGGCGCACGCCGGCCGCAGCACGCTGCCAGCGCCGCCAATGTGCCGTATCATGGCCACTGGCAGCGATGGCAGACGGCGCGCAGCCGTCGCCGAGCACGTTGAATATCCACGCCAACATCTGCACGATCGAAGGAGTCTTTACGAACATGGTCCGGCTTGTCACAGTGTTACTGGCACCGCTGCTGCTGCTGTTTTCGCAAACGGCGAGTGCCTGCCCCGACGTACTCAATCACCGGCTCACCAACCTCGAGGGCGAGATGCTGGATCTGTGTACCTTCACCGGCAAGGTCGTGCTGGCAGTCAACACCGCCAGTTACTGCGGCAACACACCGCAATATGAAGGTTTGCAGGCGCTTTACCGCAAATATCGCGATCGTGGACTGGTGGTCGTCGGATTTCCGGCCAATGATTTCGGCCACCAGGAACCGGGCTCGAACGACGAGATCCGCGACTTTTGCGAGGTAACCTATGGAGTGGAATTTCCGATGGCCGGCAAGAGCAGCGTCGTTCCCGGCAAGGCGAATCCGGTCTTCGCCGAACTGGCGCGGATGACCGGCAAGACACCGGAATGGAATTTCCACAAGTATCTGATATCGCGCGACGGATCGCGCGCGTTCAGCTATCCGGCGAGAATGCAACCACAGAACCGGCAGATCGTCTCGCGCATAGAAGCACTACTCGCCGAATAGCGCTGGCAGGATGCTGGTGATTACGGCCGCAGACTTACCCGGCGAACTCACGTAACACCTGGCCGGCACGCGGCGCATTTGCGCGCACGCCCTCGCCGTCTGCAACCAGTTCACCGTTGACCCAAACACCGTGCACGCCCTGCGATGCCGTCGTCAGGCGCGATGCACCCGCCGGCAGGTCGTGGACACGCCTGGTCGCACCGCGGCCAACGGTGGCCGGATCAAACAACAACATGTCCGCCCAGTAACCTTTTTCGATACGCCCCCGGTCGCGGATGCCAAACAATTGGGCCGGCTCCGTAGTCAATTTGCGAATCGCTTCCTCGATCGGCAACTGCTTGCGCTCGCGCACCCAGTGTCCGAGCACGTGCAAGCCAAAACCGGCATCGCACAGAAAGGTCAGGTGCGCTCCGGCATCAGACAGGGAAAGAATTGCATTCTCGTCGCGCATCAGCTTGCCGACCGCCTGCTCGTCGGAGTTGAGCAAGGTCGCCGTAAACAGCGTGTCGAGATTCTCCGACAGTGCCAGGTCGAGCATGAAGTCGAATGGATCGGCAGAACTCTCCGCAGCCAGCTCGGCCACGCTGCGCCCTTCCCAGTCGGCATGGGAACGGTCAGCCACCTGTGCGACGAACAGCTTGTCCCACTCGCCATTGAAGACGCGCAACGCCCGCTCGCGCAACTCCTCCCGGAACTCGTTGCGCAATTGCGGGTCTGCCAACGCCTTGCGATAGTCTGCGTCATCCATACTCATCAGCGGCTTCCAGCAACGGAAACCTTCCATTGGATACGGCTCGTGAAATGTGAACTCGAAAGTCAAGGGACATGGCGAAACCGCACCGTACATGCGCCGCCCGCGTTTCTGTCCCGAAGCAATATCGCCCAGATCGTTGAACGCCAACTCGGGCGCGACATTGGAATGAAGTAACGCAGCGATCAGGTAAGGGCGATCGGCCGCGGCACACAACGATTCGATCCACGACATCGGCGTATCAGACGCCTTGGTCATCATCAGCACCCCTTTGCCCGAATCGCGCAAGGCCGCCGACAGCGAAATCATCTCCTCATCGTCAGCCAGCCGCGACGGCATCGGAATGCCGGCTTCACCGTTGTGCTGGTAGGAACGCGTGGTGGCAAAGCCACAGGCGCCCGCCTCCATTGCCTCGCTTATGATGTCACGCATTTTCCCGACTTCCCCGGCAGTGGCTGCGCGCTTTGAAGCATCCCCGCGCATCACGAAAGTACGCACGCCGGAGTGGCCGACAAAGCACGCGACATTGGGACCGACGCCTTTTTTCGCCAGCATGTCCAGGTACTGGGGAAAAGACTCGAATCCCCAGTCAATCCCGGCTCGCAACGCGGCCAGCGACATGCCTTCGACGTGGGTCAGGTTACGCATGGTCAGATCGCGATCCTCGGGACGGCAGGGCGCAATGGTGAAGCCGCAATTGCCCATGACCACGGTCGTGACGCCGAGCGCCGGCGAGGGATTGGCATACGGGTCCCAGGTGATCTGCGCATCGTAATGCGTGTGGGTATCTATGATGCCGGGCATCAACGCCAGACCATGGGCGTCGACACACGTATGCGCCTGTTCTTCAAACTCGCCCATCTCACATATCCGGCCATCTTTTACCCCGACCGAACCGGTACGCGCGGCCGCTCCGCTGCCGTCATATATGGTGGTGTTATCAATACGCAGATCAAGCACTGCCCTGTCCTCCTCCAACGTCTTATTGTTACTTTGTTGTTTCCGGTTTCCATTAGCCGGCTGGCCCTGGCAACCGCAATAATGTAGCTGACTGGTCGTGTCGACGCCGGCACGCTTGCCCCTGGACACGACACGACTGCGGCCGCTTGCTATTCCGGGTAGCCGATCTCCAGCACTTCCAGCGTAGTCGCCCCGGCCGGGCGGCTCCATGTCACCGTGTCGCCCACTTGCGAACCGAGCAACGCTCTGGCCAACGGCGATACCCACGAAATCCTGTTGTTCTTCACGTCAGCTTCGTCCTCACCCACGATCGTAAAGCTCATGATATTGCCGTCCTCGTCTTCGGTCTTGACGGTCGCGCCGAAATGCACCTCATCTTTCGGCTCGCTGGCAACATCCACCACGATTGCGCTCTCCAGTCTGGACTGGAAATAACGCAGATCACGTTCATTAACGGCCAGCTGCGGCTTGTCAAAAGCCTCCGCGGCCTCACGCAAGCGCGCGTGCTCGCGGCTAAGTTCATCGACCCGCTCACGCAACAGGCGCATCCCCTTCGCAGTGACATAGTTGGGCGCATCGCTGACCGGCCGCTCGGGCAGTTCTTCGCTGGGTCGATCTTCGTTATCGTCTTTTACAAATGCACGGCTCATGGCACTACTCCGCAATACAAGTGACAGAGTCAGCGATACCTGTCACTGACCCGCATGGTAAGAAAAACCGGCAACGGGCACTGGCGCCGGCCAATACAAAAGCATGCCGCGACGACAGTCGCCGCAAGCACGACCCGGTGTGCCTGCCATGCAGCATCTGCATGGCGGGTGAATTCACAAGGTATCACGCTACAGTCGCCCCGAATACCCGCAACCCGCGCATCGGCAACCATGCCGCTCACACCGTCTGGCTAGTAAGACAGGCGGAAGCGTTTTTCCATCAGATCGGCATCGTCAAAATGCCGGCGGCCCAGAAATGCGGTCGCATGCGTTCCCCATTGGCGCATTGCTCCGGCACTGGCAATACCCATCGGCCAGAAGTAATAACGCTCGGCACGCTGGGTGCCCGGCACCAGTCCAGCGGGACCGAAGATGCTGCGCGCGCCCCCCTCGGGAAGCGGCAGGGTACGCAATGAATCATAGTCGGCAAAGACATATTCGACCCCTGTCTGGCCTTGCTGCGGCCACACGTTGTCCAGATAGTGGGTGCGGGTCTGGACGCTCACTGTAATGCGGGAAGTTTCGGGAATGGCCGGTAGTGTCGCCGGCGCAAATGCCCATTCGATATTCGGGTCCGGTGCCGGCACCGGCACCGCCCGTGGCGTCGGGAAGAACATGTGGAAACAGCCGCACGGATGAATGGCGTCATACACCAGCGGCTCGCCATCCGGTGCCAGCGTAACGCGCCAGATGGTGCCGTCGAGGTGTCCGCCGAGCATGTCAAACGAGTTCTTTTTCGGGCGCTCCGGCATCCATGCAACGTAAACGAGTTGCAGCAAGGTCTGCTTCCCATCCAGCGTATAAGCCAGCTTGCGATAAACGGTGGGACGTGAAGTATCTACCTGGGGGGATGGCGATGTCGACCAGACCAGCCGACCTATGCGGTCATAATCGCCGGTGGTTTCGACGGCAAAGACCGGTGCGTAGGTAGCAAACAACTGTTCGCGCTCGTGCGCCGTCAAAACCGGAACGCCCAAAGCATCGGTGGAGCGCTCGAGCAAAGCCGCGACTTCTTTACGCGAATAGCCAGTGGCGGCCGGCGGCACGTACCTGATCTGCGGATGAGCCGGCGCCGCACCGCTGCGCGCGCGCTCGAATGCCTCGTTTGCTTCGTCGTGCCAGTCCTTGATGCCGCTTTTGAACGGCACCCGGGTAAATGCATACAGGCCGAGTGTGCGCTCGACCGAGCTGTAATCGTCGGCGACATGGGCGCGCTGTTCGAGCAAGGCACGCGTCGCCGCGTCGCTGCCGAGGTTGGCAGCAGCGAGCTTCTGCGCGCATTGTGTCGTGCGTGCAACGGCAGACTGCCTGTCACTGACACCGAGTTGTCCGATCGCCGACTGCGGCAGATTGGAGATTTCGACCTGACGCCCTTGTTCATCGAGCAATTGCATGCGGTTCACCCAGGCGTCGAATGCCCGGGGACTGGCAGCAGCACGCGCGCCCAATGCCGCAGTAAAGCGGTCGACCCGAAGATAGGGAAAGCCCTCGACCGGGCGCGCCTGGACATCATTCACCCCTGCCTGCGCCACGACCTTGTCGAGTAATCTGAACCAGCGGGCACACTGTTGCACCGGCGCATCGTCAGATACCAGATCGTCTCGTAACGGTTGCTGCACGCTGGCACAGCCGGCCACAACGAGGACGGCAGCCACGATTCCAGCGCGCAATCCTCGACTGATGAAAGCGTTGCTCATGGTTGTGCGGCCGCCAGCCAATTCGAGCGGCCCAGGCCGGCTCCTTGAAGCGCCAACCAGCGTTTCTCGATTTCGGCGACCATCCCGGAGAACTGCGCCTCGACATTGTTTCGCATCAGCGCGACCGTGAGAAAAGACGGCACCGGCAGTGAAGGCTCGATCAGGCCGGACCAGCTCAGCAGCCAGGTTCCCGGCAGTTCTCCCGGGCGTAGCTGGTAGGCGCCGTCGAGCTGGCGCAGATTCCCCGATACCACATGTATTTCGATCAAATCCGGCGGATATTCCGCTGACTCCACGACGACATCGATACCATATGAAAAGATCAGGAATCCCGCCTCGCCATGTTGTTCGACGATGGCAGCCGGGCCACGCCGGTCGATCACCTTGCTCACGTGCATCCCCGGTATGAACTCGGCCAGATGGTCATAATCGGTCAGCGTCGACCAGATCAACCAGGGCGGGGCCGCCAGTGTCGCCCGCGCCTGCACCGCAACCGCGTGCCCTGCCCGTTTCGCCTGCACGCTCAGATCTTCCGCGGCATGCGTGCCAGCACAGAAAAACAACATGGCAAGCAAAGCGGCGGTTGCCGCCCCTGAAGACTCCTGATGTCTCACCGTTTGATCACCACCCTCTGATACAGGCCGCCAAAAAAAGTTGTCTTGTCCACGTCCTGCACCGCCGCCGGGCCGAGCCACTGGCTGACATCGGTTTGCCACAGGTCCAGCGCATAAGGTTCCAGACGCGTCAGCAACGGCTTCATCAACAAACGAAGCGGATTGAACCGGTGCGGGCGATGGTAATCGACTATCACCACCCGACCTCCCGGCTTGACCACCCGCAGCACTTCCTCCAGGGTCTGGCGCCGGACCTCTGCGGGTTGTTCATGCAACAGGAAAAAAACGATCACCTGATCATAGGATCCCGAATCGAACCCAAGTCGGGTCGCGTCACGACAAAAAAGCGAAACCGGTGCCTGCTGTGGTAATTTGCGCTGCAAGTTGCGCAACTGAATCGGCACCACGTCGACCACGTCAAGCGACGCTCGCGGTGCCAGCCGCGATACGAGGGCTGTCGTGAAATCGCCGTAGACGCAGGCAACCTGCAATGTCTTGCCCTTGAGCCGCGGGGCCAACGCGGCCAATACCGCATCGCGCAAACGCCGGTAATTGCCAAACAGGATCAGATTGACGGCAAGCATGCGGTCGAAGAATCGCACCGCACGCGGATGAATGTAGGCCCACCAGTAGGTTTCGGTCAGATAGTCTGGAATCTCCGCAACGCCGGACGTGTCGATATCGGCGAGCGGCAAAGCGCCCGGATCGAATTCTTGATACATGCATTTGTTCCTTGTTCCGGGATTTTCCGCCACGCTCCCTGTATGAGCCGGGAGACAACCATATCCGCCGTACCGGTACACGCTCTCGTCAGAAGAACAACCGGAACGACATCATGTTGCAGTTCTGCAAATACCCGGACACACAGCCGGGAAGCCGCTTGCGAATCAATGTGCATATCGACGAATATCAAAAAGCAAAACCCTGATACTGCCCGGCAGTGCGACATCACCCACAATCACACCGTCGCCCCTCATCACCGGGATTTGATACCGGTTGGCACGTTTGGTTCTCGCCTGAATGCGGTTCCGGTCAAATCAATGGCAGAGCGCAGAACTTCGTCTTCGAAGCCCGGCCAGGCGGTATCAGCGCATCGACCCATGCTACTTCGGAGATAATACGCATCCAGACCACGGGCCGGCACGTACCTGAACTCAGCAACCTAACGCTTCCCGCGGCCGGATCTATTGACCTGGAACAAGGTAACGAACTTTATGCACGCAACGCTACAAAGACTGAATCAACTGGATTTTCCCGGCATCGAGCGTCGCAGACTGGAGACGCTGCA
>JASFUE010000150.1:0-7846 GCA_050050435.1 Burkholderiales bacterium
TTTGGCCGGCGTCATGTCATAGGCATAGTCCTCGAGTCGCTTCATCATCTCCGTCACGCGTTCCGGGTATTTCGTTGCCTGATTGTCGGCTTCCTCCGGATCGTTGGCGATCTGGAACAATTCGACTCGGCCCGGCAGGGCGGTGTGGACGATCAGTTTCCATTCGCCGATCCGGAGTGCGCCGTGGAAGTCCTCAACGTTTAGCAGAATTTCCTTGTTTTCACGCGTCGTCAGCCGTTTGTCGGCGATGATCGGCAGCGCATCAACGCCGTCCGGCTTCTTGCGTTGTTCCGTCGATGCGCCAGCGATACCGAGTAGCATCGGATACATGTCGGTGACGTGTATCGGTTGGGTTATGACGGTCTGCGGCTTGATGCGGACCGGCCAGTGCGCCAGCGCGACCACACGTACGCCGCCCTCGTAAAGACTGCCTTTGCCCTGTCGAAAGATGCCGTTGTCCGAGACCGGAGAGCGGATGTCACCATCGCCGGTGGGGTAGCGCATCGGAATCGCTCCGCCGTTGTCGCTGTGGAAAACGATCAGGGTGTTCTCGAGCATTCCCTTCTTCTCGAGCGCATCGACGATGCGCCCGATTGCCGCATCGAGTGCGCTGACCGCTGCAAGATAGCTGCGCCGCGCATCGTCATCGATGTCTTTGTAGGAATCAATCAGCGTCTTGGGCGCATTCCAGTATTTCGCCGGTGTATCGAAAGCGACGATCAGCAACAGCGGTGACTTGACGTCGTGTTTGCCGATAATGGTGCTCGCTTCGGTCGCGAGCAGGTCAGTGACATAACCGGCTTCGCGAATCGTGCGCTCGTCACGATGCCAGTCCGTTTTGGCATCCTTGTCCAGTACCGGTTCGGCCAGTCCGCTCAGTGTTCCGTAGAAATGACCGAAGCCACGGCGCGTCGGCCAGTATTCCTTGCTCATGTGCCCGAGCAGCCAGCTGCCGACAAAAGCGCTTTGATAGCCGCTTTCCCCGAGTGCTTGGGCAATGGTGCGCTCGTCCGCCGGCAGGCCGTAGTCGCTTGCCGCAGTGATGGAGAGTGTTTGCAGGCCGTAGCGCATCGGATAGCGGCCGGTGAGCAGAGCGGCGCGTGTCTGGCTGGAAAACGGTTGCGCATAAAAGGCGTTGAGCACCGCGCCGTTCGACGCGAGCCGGTCCAGGTTCGGCGTGCGCGCCGCACCCTTGTGAAATCCGGTATCGCGCCAGCCCAGATCATCCGCCAGTATGTAGACGATGTTGGGACGGCTGGCGTCGCTGCCGGCAACCGTGTCGGCAGCAATTGCCAATCCTTCCATGAGCAGACCGGCGACGATGGCGCCGGCAGTAATCAACCTGGCAATCGTCTTACGTTGCGGGGCGTTGTGCATAGCTGGGCAAAACGGATTCATGGTGCATTTACCGGCGCGTACATTGAAAACCTCTATGATACGATTTCAAGCCATTGCCAACCCGAATTCTCGCTAACGAAACTTGCCGTTAACGAAATTGTTGCCCGTATGAATTGTTGCGAATACAGCTTGCAGCGCAACATCAACACGCAGTGTCAACGGTTGGTCGGTTTTTTGTTCCGGTACTTGTGACTGCCGTGTGGCGCAGCACATCGTCCCGGCATCTTGTTTTCATGGCTGCTGGCCCCTGAGTGAGGTGGCTGACTGGATATGTCCGAATCAGACGTCCTGTTTCGATGGTTGGGCCGTGCCGCAACACGCATTCGTCTGAACGAGCGGTTCGAGGATCTCGGGTGTCTGGTGATCGGGCTGTCAGTCCTGGTCATTGTCTACCAGCTTCTTCGTGTAACCATCCGTCTGCCAGCCGTGATGGCCGGGTTGTTGCCGCTGTTTGTCCTTGCCGCTGGCGGTGTCATCGGGTTCTTTGCATGGCGTGTAATTGGCCGTGACCTGTTCTTGTACCCGGATCGCCAACGAGCGGCGGCCGTAGCGGACGCACGAGCTGGTCTCAACAACGAACTGAGCAGCGCCTGGTGGTTTGTTTCCTCTTCATCATCCGCAGACCTGGTCAACGTGCATGTCGCGCGTGCTGCTCAAAAGGTGCAGCGTCTCGATCCTGCGCGTGTATTGCCGTTGGCTTTTCCGCACAGTTTCGCTGCCGCTGTGGTGCTGTTGATGGTCGCGGCGCTCACGGTGCAGTTGCAACCACGTGCCGAATTCGCAGTGGATGAAAGTGTCGACGCGGGTGCTGCGGCGCAGCGTACCAGTCGCGTCATGGCGCTTGGCGAAGATGGCAGTGTTGATGACTTCCTCCCGGATGATCCTGCTGACGGATCCGCTGGCATGGCGTGGCTTAAGATCGAGAAGCTGGCGAGCGAACTGCGCGCCGGTCCGCAAGCGGACAGGATTGCCGAAGCGATTGCGGCGCGCGATGCCAGAACAGCATCGCGCCTGCTCGCTGGAACGCAGCGCGAGCAAGCCGCGCAACCAGCCTCCGGCCAGGCCGCAAGGCCGGACGCTGAACAAATGTCAGAAACACTCGCGGGAAATATTGTCGAGCGGCTGCAGTCGTTGCTGAACGAAGGTGGTGGTTGGTCGGGACAGGCCACAGACAAAAGTGATGTCGATGCGGCGCAGCGCCTGACGGACCAATTGACGCGGGAACTGCGTGAGGAAATGGACGGCGCGGAATCGGGCTTGCCGGGCGAGATGAGCCCGGAAGAGCGGGCACTGAACACGACGCTGGAAGCAATGTCGCGTGAAAGTACCGGTGGCGACGAAGTGATCCGTGGCGAGGCCAATCCGATGCAGGGGCTCGGGCGCACCAGTGTTGGCAGCGGCGCGATGGGGCGGCGTATCAACGTGAGCACCGGCGGTGCTGGAGACGGCGAGCAACCGCATGGCAACCCGCAAGGCGACGCCGAAGCGCAGCCGGTGCTGGGCGCGAAGACACTGCGTCTGCAGCTGAAAATGCAGACCGTCACCATTGACCAGAAGGACGTCGATATCAGCGACGGCAGCGAAGAGTCTTTCTATGCCGCTACACAGGCGCAGGCAGCGGGGACGCAGTATGAGGAAGTTGTCGCGCAACAACACGAGGGTGCTGAAACGGATGCCGGTGCCCAGCAGCTCCCGCTTGCTTACCGCGACGCGGTCAAGGAGTACACGGCGCGCCAGCATCGCCGGGAACGCACGGTCGGCCAATGACCATTCTTGATTGCAACTGCTCATGAATGCGCTGGCACTGTCTCCGTTTGCAACTTACGCACTGGCAGGCATCGTCGCATTGCTGATTGTCCTGATGCATCTGTTGCGTCCGCGTGCTTTGCGCCGCGCGGTATCTTCGACAGTGTTGTGGGAAGCCGTGCTGCGTCAACGCAGGAAATATCACACGCGCTGGCGCTGGTTGCTCTCGCTTCTGTTGTGCCTGGTGGTTGGATTGGCGCTGGCGTTCGCACTCGGGCGTCCGGAAGGTTTCGGCCCGGCGCAACCACGAGTGGTGGTTTTGCTCGACAACAGTCCGTCCATGGCGACATTGACCCGGGACGGCGAGAGCCGCTGGTTGCATGCCGTGGCGCTTGCGCAGGAAGTGATTGAAGCGGCTGGCGTTGACGTGATGCTGGTCGATACCATGGGCCGTGCCCCCGTCAGCGGTTTCGTACCTCCGGCGCAGGCGCTGGCTGCGCTCACGCATTTCGAAGTGGCGAGCTTCGGAACGGCAAGTGTGCCGCTGCTGCCCGAATCCGGTGCCTTCGAGGTGCACGTTATCAGTGATGGTGTGGCCGGATTCCGCATGCCGCCAGATGCCATCGTGCATTCGGTGTTCGAGCCAGCGATCAATGTTGCCGTTACCGGATTGCAGACCCGGCCGTTGCCGGCCGATCCTTTGCGCGTGGAAGCGTTCGTGCAGGTATACAACGCCTCGCCGGTACCGGCGCGTGTGCGCTTGTCCCTGCGCGGTGGCGGCGGATTCGAGTTGACACAACAACTGGTGATGAATGCCGGAGAGTTGATCGACACTACGTTCGACATCAGTGATTTTGACAAGGGGGTGATTGCCGCAGCCGCGATGACCGGGCACGATGCCTTTGCACGGGATGACATCGCGTTCGCGATGGTCGAACCACACCGTGCCCGCAATGTACTGCTGGTCACAACCGGCAATGCACGGCTGAAAGATGCCATACGTTCGTTGCCGGGCCTTCGCCTGAAAGTGATTTCACCCGCCGACTGGCGCGATGCGATGAAGGCGGACGCGTATGTGTTCGACCGTTTTTCGCCGCAACAGTTTCCGCCACACGGGACGTTGCTGTTTCATCCGGAAACGGTCACCTGGATGCAGTTCGAGCGACGCGTTGTCGAGCAACCGTTGGTGAGCAGCTGGGCGCGTGACAGCAGCCTGCTCGATGGGGTTGCATGGGAGTCGCTCCGTGTTGGTGCCGTGTCGGTGATGGTGGACCTGCCGGAACAGGTGCGGGCACTGGTCAGTACCCGCGACGGTGCCCTGATTTGCGCAAGTACCGGCGCACGCCGCTGGATTGTTGCCGGTTTCTCGCCGGAAGACTCCAACCTGTCAACGCAGCCGGGCTTGCCTGTCTTTCTTGGAAATGCATTGCGCTGGTTGACCGAAGCCGAGCGTGTCATGGTCAGCGGCCTCGGTGCGGTGCGGGTTCCGTTACCAGCGGCGCGCGTGGTGAACGGGTCGGGGTACGCGCTGGCCAGTCAAACATTTGGTGGTGAGACGATATTCGATGCTGCCAGGCCTGATATCTACACCGTAATCGCCGATGATGCGAAAGTGCGTGTCGTTGCCGGCGTGCTCGACCCCCGCGAAGCGGACATCAATCGCACGCGCTTTGATGCTTCCGGTGGCGGCGCGTCGTCATTGCCGGCTCATGCGCGTATCGAACCATGGATGGCATTGGTAGCCATTGCCCTGGTATTCATTCTTGTTGAATGGATGGCGTGGACGCGCCGTGTTGCACTATGACTCTGGCCAATGCCGACGCACTGTGGTTACTCGCCGGTCTGCCGCTGATCTGGCTGTTTGCCTGGTTTAGCCGCAAGCTGCAAGCAGCGCCGCGCATGCTGCTTGCAACGGCGACGCGCTCGCTCGCTTTCCTGTTGCTCGTGGTGGCGATGGCACAACCCGCCGTGCCCGGGCGCGAACACTGGAAGTCGGTGGTCTATGCCATTGATATTTCGCGCAGCGTGTCGTCATCTTTTCTCGACCGGGCGCTGCAATGGGCGGATAACGCAAACCGGCGCTACAGACCAGATCAGGTGCGCTATCTGGTGTTTGCCGATGGGGTGCGCCTGCTCGATTCACCCGAACAGGTGCTGGCGGTATCGGTTTCCAGCAAACCGGCCGCAGAGAATGCGGCGCAGCAGAGTGCTGCCGGAAGCGGTCCGGCATCAACTGGCGGTGCGATCGGCCAATTCGCGACTGATATTGAAGCGGCGCTGCGTGCCGCGTTGTTCGGATTTGCGCCGGATCACGCGCGGCGCCTGGTCTTGATCAGCGATGGCAACGAAACACGTGGCGAAGTCTGGCGCATGGTGTCGCGGCTGCAAAGTGAAAACGTGCGCGTGTTCAGTATTCCGGCGGCCGTTTCCGCTAGCGCGGATGCCTGGGTCGAGTCGATCCGTTTTCCGCCTGCAGTCCGGCAGCAGGAGCCGGTCAGTGTTCGTGTCGGTATTCGTGCGGTGGTCGCGATGCAAGCGTCCGTCGAGCTGAGTATCGGAAAACGGCGTCTTGGCCGGCGTGATGTACAGTTGTCCGCAGGGGCGAACACGGTCGTTTTCGAGACGCGATTGCCCAGGCGCGGTACCAGTGTCGTGACCGCCCGGCTTACATCGGCATCGGACCTGGTTGTGGAGAACAATGTCCTCAGCGAAAGCGTGTGGGTTGGGCCGCGTCCGCGTGTGCTCTATGTCGAAGGCACGCCGGCGAGCGCGCATTACCTGGCCGAGGCGTTGCGCGCGCATTACATCGACGTGAAAGTAACAACGGCCCGCGGGTTGGACGAAGACCCGCAGCGCATGAACCGCTACGACGCACTCATCCTGAGCGACGTGTATGCGCATGATCTGGGCCCGGATACGCTGCGTCAGCTCGGCGTTTTTGTGCGCGAACGGGGTGGTGGGCTCGTATTCGCCGCTGGCGAGAGTACTTATGGGAAACAAGGTTATGCCGGTAACGACGTCGAACGTCTGCTCCCGGTTCGATTCGAAGGCAAGCGAAAACGCCGCGATCTCGACCTGGTTCTGCTCATCGACCGCTCGCACAGCATGCGCGGGCGCAAGCTCGAGCTCGCGAAAACCGCCGCCTTGTCGACGCTGGATCTGCTCGAAGAACAACACCGGCTGGCGGTGATCGGCTTCGATGCGCGGCCTCGCGAAGTCGTACCGCTTGCCGAAGTGGGAAACAAACGGCGTGCCGAAGATCGCATCGCCAGCATGACCGCCAGCGGCCAGACGCGCATCTATCCGGCACTGGCGATGGCCGAACGCATGCTTGCCGATTCCACATCGAGTACCAAACACATCATCCTGCTCTCCGATGGGGTGACTGCGCCTTCGGCCGGCTTGTCCGAAGCCGAACGCATCCAGGCGCAAGTGCGGCGCGGAAGAGAAGACGAGATTCGCCGCGCCGGCGGTACGATCGAGCCGGAGACAACACCGCAACTGACTTCGCAATCGGGCAGTATGGAAGAGTTGGTTGCGAAGCTGGCGCAAGACGGCGTCTCGCTGTCGACTATTGCGATCGGCCCCAGGCCCAATCTTGATTTGATGAGTGCGATTGCTGATATCGCCAGGGGCAAGGCCTATGTTGCCGCCAATGATGCGGAAATGCCGGGTTTGTTTGTCGCGGAAACACGAAGGTTACTGGGCGATGCCATGGTCGAGAAGCAGTTTCACCCGAAAATGGCGGCAACATCCGGCGTGCTCGCCGGGATTGATTTCGCGGCTGGCCCACCGTTGGGCGGGTTCGTAACGACACGAGCCAAGAAGTTCTCCGATGTGTTGTTGCATGCGCCCGACCAACAGCCGTTGCTGGCAACCACACAGTACGGCCTTGGCCGCACGGCGGCATTTCTTTCCGATGTCAAGAACCGCTGGTCCGCCGACTGGCTCAACTGGGACGGATACGGACGTTTCTGGTCGCAGGTGATTCGCGCGGTCATCGCACGCCGCGCCGAAGCTGGCATCGCCTGGCGGGTGAGCCGCAGTGGTGACAAGGCAAATGTGGAATTGACTGCGCTGTCTTCTTCTCTGGACTACCGAAACGGTTTGTTGCCCAAGGTGCGCGTGACTGACCCTTATGGCGAAACGGTCATCGTTTTGTTGCGCCAGACTGCTCCAGGAGAATACCGGGCGCAGTTGCCCGTTGCCGAAAACGACAGGGCGTACCGGTTCGAGCTGATCGATGGTGGCGGAATCAGCGTGCGTGAGGCCAGCGCGGCGGGCGCGCAGATGCTGTCCTATAGCTGGACCGATGAATACCGGATGCTGCCACCCAATGTCGGCTTATTGCGCGAAATCAGCGAGCAGACCGGTGGCGTATTCGCCCCGAGAGCGCAGGACATCTTTGCCGATTACGATGATGCGCAACGGGTGCCGAAGTCGGTCTGGTACTGGTTTGTCGCCGCGGCGTTGTTGCTGTTCCTGCTCGACATCCTGATACGCCGTGCGCCGCGCGTTGTTTCGCTGCCATTGCCCGCGACATTGCTCTCGCGCGACGATCGCCCGGACCGGTAAGGCGGCACCGTGACAGTGACTGACCACCGGTTCGGACAGCCTGCTCGCGGCGCGTTATCCGGACTCAAACCCTGTGCCAGAGGAGCGCGATGATGAAACCGGGAAAAACAAAACTTGTCAGTCTGGT
>JASFUE010000151.1:0-7835 GCA_050050435.1 Burkholderiales bacterium
GTCCTGATAGAATTGCTGGCGTCCGGTGAGTGTGCGCCACGGGATCAGCTCATGTACGTTGGTATAACCAGCGTTGTAGCTGACGTGTTCCGATTCGATTCCTGACCAGGTCGGGGACGAAATAATTTTGCGTGGCTGCGCCTGAACGTCGCGGAAGCGGATCTTTTCGTCTTCCTTGGGTTTCGCCAGATGTGCGTGATTGCGGCCGGTGAGCTTCGAAAGCGACTCCCATGCTTTTACGGCAACTTCACCGTTGGTTTCCGGTGCCAGCATCAGGATCACTTCGCAGGCATCGATATCGGTTTCGATCTTCGGCAGACCTTTGGTCGGACCTTCCTCGACGACTGTGTAATTGAGCTTCGCCAGATTGTCGACTTCGTCCCGCGTATTCCAGGCGATGCCCTTGCCGCCGTTGCCGATCTTGCTCATTAATGGCCCGAGGGCTGTGAATCTGCGGTATGTGTTCGGATAGTCACGCTCGATCACCGCCATTGCCGGAGCGGTCTTGCCCGGTACCAGGTCGCACTCACCCTTCTTCCACTCGCGCACCGTTGTCGCCTGTGCCAATTCCGCCGGCGTGTCGTGCATCAGCGGTGTAAGAACGAGTTCTTTCTCGACACCAAGAAAGCCGCCCGCAACTTCGGAAAACGTCTTTGCGATGCCTTTGTATATATCCCAGTCCGAGCGCGCCTCCCATACCGGATCAATCGCTGCCGAGAGCGGATGGATGAAGGGGTGCATGTCCGAGGTGTTGAGGTCATTCTTTTCGTACCAGGTCGCGGTCGGCAATACGATGTCTGAATACAGACAGGTCGTGGACATCCGGAAATCAAGCGTCACCAGCAAATCCAGCTTGCCTTCGGGCGCCTTCTCGTGCCAAACCGCTTCCTGTGGTTTTTGCTCGCCGCTATGGCCGAGATCCTTGCCTTGCACGCCATGCGACGTACCCAGAAGATGTTTCAGGAAATACTCATGTCCCTTTCCGCTCGATCCGAGCAGGTTGGAACGCCATACGAACAGGTTGCGCGGGAAGTTCGCCGGATTGTCCGGATCCTCACACGACATTTTCAGCGTGCCGTCCTTCAACGCCTTGACCGCGTACTCTTTCGGATCCATGCCCGCTGCCGCAGCATCCTTGCAAACCTGAATCGGGTTGGTCTGCAACTGTGGTGCCGACGGCAACCAGCCCATTCTCTCGGCGCGCACGTTGAAGTCGATCAGGCTGCCTTCGTATTCCGCCGGATCTGCCAGAGGTGAAATGATTTCATTGACTGCGAGCTTCTCGTAGCGCCACTGATCCGTGTGCGCGTAGAAGAAAGACGTCGAATTCTGTTGCCGTGGCGGCCGATACCAGTCAAGTGCAAACGCCAGCGGCAACCATCCTGTCTGGGGACGCAGTTTCTCCTGGCCGACGTAGTGTGCCCAACCGCCGCCAGACTGCCCGACACAACCGCACATCATCAGCATGTTGATGACACCCCGGTAGTTCATGTCGGAGTGATACCAGTGGTTCATCGCAGCGCCGATAATCACCATCGACTTGCCATGCGTCTTCTCGGCATTGTCTGCAAACTGCCTGGCGACGGTAATGACGTCCCCTGCCTTGACGCCGGTAATGCTCTCCTGCCACTTGGGAGTGTACGGAACGTTGTCGTCGAATGAACCGGCGACATTGCTCCCACCGAGGCCGCGATCGATTCCATAGTTCGCACAAAGCAGGTCAAATACCGTCGCCACCAGCGACTCACCGTCCGCAAGTTGCAGTTTTTTCACCGGCACATTGCGAACCAGCACGTCGGTTCCCATATCACTATGCTGGAACTGTTCATTGACGATGCCGCCGAAATAGGGAAATGAGACTGGCGCGGCTTCATCCTGCACTTCGATCAGCGACAAACGCAACCTGGCGTCATTTCCGCTCTTCCCATCTCGTTCCTCTATGTTCCACTTGCCCTTGTCTTCGCCATCTTTCTGATTCCAGCGGAATCCGACGGAACCATTCGGCGTCACCACATTGCCCGATATTTCGTCATAAGCGAGGGTTTTCCAGTCCGGATTGTTTTGCTGACCGAGTGAGTCGGTGAAATCCGAGGCACGGACGAAGCGATCCGGTACCAGCCTCTCCCCTCGGCGCACCAGACGCACCAGCATCGGCATATCTGTGTAACGGCGCACGTAGTCTTCGAAGTAAGCGGATTTGCGATCGAGATGGAATTCCTTGAGGATGACGTGGCCCATCGCCATTGCCAGTGCCGCGTCGGTGCCCTGCTTCGGATGCAACCACAGGTCAGCAAGCTTTGACACCTCCGCATAATCGGGGGTGACGGCCACCACTTTCGCGCCCTTGTAACGGACCTCGGTGAAGAAGTGCGCGTCCGGGGTTCGCGTCTGCGGCACATTGGAGCCCCACGCGATGATAAAGGTCGAGTTGTACCAGTCAGCGGATTCCGGAACGTCGGTCTGTTCACCCCAAACCTGCGGGCTGGCCGGCGGCAGATCGCAATACCAGTCGTAGAAGCTCATGCACACGCCGCCGATCAACGACAGGTAGCGGCTGCCCGCAGCGTAGGAAACCATCGACATTGCGGGGATCGGCGAAAATCCGATCACCCGGTCTGGGCCATGTTTCCTGATGGTGTAAACATTCGCCGCGGCAATGATCTCGTTGACTTCATCCCACTTGCAACGAACGAAGCCGCCCATTCCGCGTATTGCCTTGTACGATTTTGCGCTCTGTGCGTTCTCGACAATCGACGCCCATGCATCCACGGGCCCGAGCGTCTTCCTCGCCTCGCGCCACAATCGGACCAGACGACCACGCACCATCGGGTATTTCACCCGGTTGGCGCTGTACAGATACCAGGAATACGACGCACCCCGCGAGCATCCGCGCGGCTCGTGATTGGGCATGTCGGGACGGGTGCGCGGATAGTCGGTCTGCTGCGTTTCCCATGTCACCACGCCGCCTTTGACGTAGATCTTCCAGCTGCACGAGCCGGTGCAGTTGGTACCGTGCGTGGAACGAACGATCTTGTCATGGGCCCATCGCTTGCGGTAGCCATCTTCCCACGTCCGATCCTCGTCAGTGGTCACGCCGTGGCCTTCGGAAAACATTTCCCTGTCGCGGGTAAAGAATGTCAGTCGGTCGAGAAAGTGACTCATTGCAATATCCTCGAATTAGCCAATGTCATCGTTGCTGCAATCCTCAGCACGGCATTTCCGCGTTTCGTCGTGAATAGAACCACCACGTCACAAGGATGCAGGTGATATAGAAAGCAATGAACACGTACAGCGCAGCTTCCGGGCCGCCAAACAAGCTGATAGAAGTCCCATAGCTCTTCGGGATGAAGAACGCACCGTATGCCGCTACCGCAGAACTGAAACCCAATACCGCAGCCGATTCCTTGCCTGCGTTGCGCATTGACTCGGCTCGGGCGCTATCCGACGCTCCGGCACTCCAGCGCTCATGTAAGGTCCGGAAAATGACGGGGATCATGCGAAAAGTCGACCCGTTGCCAATGCCAGTTGTCAGAAACAGCAACATGAACATCGCGAAAAAGCCCCAGAAGTCGCCACCACTGGGTCCCGACGGCAGGAACCACAGCACACCGCCAACCGCCAGGGCCATGACGATGAAATTCCAGAATGTCACCCGGGCGCCGCCGAGCTTGTCCGACACCCAACCGCCGACCGGTCGAATCAAAGCCCCGACCATCGGACCGAGGAACGCATATTGTGTCGGATCAACTCCGGAGAACTGCGTCTTGATCAACAGCGGGAAACCGGCGGAATAGCCGATGAAAGAACCGAACGTTCCGACATAGAGCCAGCACATCAACCAGTTGTGCCTGCGCCGAAAGATTACTGACTGGTCGGCAAATGACGCTTTTGCCGTATGAAGATCATTCATGCCAAACCACGCCGCGATCGAGACGGCGATGATGAAAGGCACCCAGAAGAAGCCCGCATTCTGCAGCCACATTTGCTTTGTGGCGTCGCCTTTCATCCATGACTGCGGCTCGCCCCCCATCGCCCCGAACACTGCCATCGTAATGACGATTGGCACCGTGAACTGCACCACTGAAACACCGAGATTACCGAGTCCTGCATTCAGTCCGAGCGCCGTGCCCTGCTGCGCCTTGGGATAGAAGAAGCTGATATTCGCCATGCTCGAAGCGAAATTGCCGCCCCCGAAGCCGCACAGCAAGGCGATCACGAGAAAGGTCGGATACGGGGTGGCCGGGTTCTGGACTGCGAAACCCATCCACAGCGCGGGAATCGCCAGTGATGCTGTACTCAACGTCGTCCAGAGACGCCCGCCGAAGATCGGCACCATGAACGAGTAGAAAATCCGCAGCGTCGCTCCGGACAGCCCGGGTATCGCCGCCAGCCAGAACAACTGGTTGGTAGTGAACTTGAAGCCGATATTGGGCAAGTTCACCACCACTACGCTCCACACCATCCAAACGCAGAATGCAAGCAGCAGCGCCGGTATGGAAATCCACAGGTTGCGGCTCGCGACGCGTTTTCCTGTCGTTTCCCAGAATGACGGGTTTTCAGGTTCCCACTGGGTCAGAAGATGTGATGGCATGACCAGGACTCCTTGTCGGTAAGTGTTCAGCCTTTCAGCTTGAATGCGCTCGCGCGCGAACCAATCACTTCAGTGCGACGGACTTCGGTGAAATACATCCATATCAGCGAAACCCAGATCACGCCGTACATCAACATGAAGCAGCTGGAGCGGATTCCGGTGAGGTCAACCAGCGCACCGAACATGATCGGCAGGATGAAACCGCCCATGCCTCCGGCCAGACCAACGATTCCTGAAATGACCCCGATATTGTGTGGATACTCATTAGAGATGTACTTGAACACCGAGGCCTTGCCGAACGCCCATGCCATGCCGATAACAAACATCAAGATGGTGAATACCCAGACGTTGAGGCCGAGGTGGAAGGATTTCGGACCGTTGACGGTATTGATCGTGAACTCGGTTTGCGGATAGGACAGTATGAACAGGCAAATCCAGCTCACCCACATCACCCACCACGTGACCGTGTGCGCACCGTATTTGTCTGAAAGCCAGCCGCCGAAGGCACGCAATACTCCTCCTGGCAACGAGAATGCGGCTGCCAGTAACGCGGCGACGCGAATGTCGAGGCCGTACTCACCGACGTAGTACTGCGTCATCCATAGCGCGAGTGCGACATAGCCGCCAAACACAATTGAGTAGTATTGGGACAGCTTCCATACATTGGGATCTTTCAATGCGGCAAGTTGCTGGCGCCAGGTGATGCTCGCGTGAACACGATGTGTCGGCTCATCGTAGGAAAACATCCAGAAGACGATGGCCATGACGAACATTGACAGTGCATAGACGTCGGGTACTGCGGTCCATCCGTAGGCCACCAATACCGCTGGTGCAACGAACTTATTCAGGGCGGCACCGGCGTTGCCAGCACCAAAGATCCCCATCGCAAATCCTTGCCGTCCGCGCGTGAACCAGCGTGCGACATAGGGCGTGCCAACCGAGAACGACGCACCAGCGATGCCGACGAACAGGCCAAGTACCAGGAACTGCCAGTACTCGGTGGCATGGCCTACCAGCCAGATGGGGATGACTGGCACGAGTAATGTGCCCATGAACACGATGCGGCCACCGAATTTGTCAGTCCACATCCCCAGGGGAACCCGGAACAGCGACCCGGTCAGAACCGGAGTTGCGGTCAGAATGCCGAACTCCGTCGCGTTGAGACCCAGTTCAGTCTTGATCGGTATACCGATCACGCCAAACATCATCCACACCATGAAGCAGATGGTGAATCCAAGCGTGCTGACCGCCAGAACCGAAATCTGTTTGCGCGTGCGCGTAGCCATTGCTTGCCCCTTCCTCCGAATGGAAGACAGATTAGCGGCTCGGGCGGTCCGGCAGTATTCGCCCGAAGCAGAGTATCGGAGGAAACAATTGACGTAGCGGTATAACGATCAGTCGGTCAGAGTAACTAGTCCGAAAGGAGTACCCGGCTCCGGGCATGTCGCATCATCGAATGCCAACTGAAAACTGTCTGGATCGATTACCGCCCTTTTTTTTCGGACGCCACTTGTGCCTGTGGCTCCGGATATGCCACGCGCTTGAAAGAACCACACGTTGCAACATTTCACTATTGGGTTAGTCTCTCAATAACGTCCCGTTACCCCACGCATTCGAGCCGACACACAACAAATCGAATGGAAAATCGCACTTCACAGTACAAGGAAAACAGTCTGACTCTACCTGGCGCCGTCGCCATGGGAACCGGCGTCATGATAGGGGCCGGCATCTTTGCGCTTACCGGCCAGGTCGCGGAACTCTCCGGCGAGTGGTTCCCGCTTGCATTCTTAGTGGCGGCGGTCGTTGCATCGTTCAGCGCCTACTCGTATGTCAGATTGTCGAACGCCTATCCGTCTGCCGGCGGAATCGCAATGTTTCTGGAAAAAGCCTACGGCAAGACAATGGTGACCGGCGCTTCCGCCTTGTTGATGTATTTTTCAATGGTCATCAACGAGAGTCTTGTTGCAAGAACGTTTGGCACCTACGTGTTGCAGATCTTCGACATTGGCGAGGAAAGCTGGTTGGTGCCGGCGCTTGGGGTTGGACTACTCACGTTCGCTTTCGGCGTGAACCTGCTTGGCAATCGTCTCATTCAAACGCTCTCGTTCATGATGGCGTTCTTGAAAATCGCCGGAATTAGCGTCTTTGCCGTCGGGGGGCTGTGGGCTGCCGGTGTGCCGATTGGGGTGACTGTGCCTTCAACGGGCGATTCCGGGATAAGTGGTTTTGTGGGAGGCGTTGCCCTGGCGATTCTCGCCTACAAAGGCTTTACGACGATTACCAATAGCGGCGGGGAAATCGTCGACCCTCACCGCAATGTCGGCCGCGCGATCGTAATCGCCATCGGCCTGTGCCTCGTACTCTACCTTCTGGTCGCACTCGCTGTAGCAGGAAATCTCGAAATTGATGAAATTGTCGCAGCCAGAAATTATGCGCTCGCGCAAGCGGCCCGCCCCGCATTCGGCGATTATGGGCTATGGTTTACCGTTCTGTTTGCCATCATTGCGACTGTATCGGGGGTCATTGCAAGTGTATTTGCCGTATCCCGCATGCTTGCCATGCTCACCGAGATGAAGCTGGTGCCCCATAGTCATTTCGGAATGCCGGGCAACATCCAGAAACATACGTTGGTCTATACAGTCGTTCTTGCAATGTTATTGACTGTGTTCTTCGACTTGAGCCGCATCGCATCTCTCGGCGCAGTCTTTTACATCATAATGGACATCATCGTGCATTGGGGTATATACCGATACTTGCGCAGAGAAATCGATGCAAAAGGATGGGTATTGATGACCGCAATGATTTTGGACGCGGTCGCGCTAGGCGCTCTCTTGATCGTCAAGGCGCAAACCGACATGCTGGTGATCTATGCTTCTGCTGTCGGACTGGTGGTCATTTTTGCAGGTGAAAAGCTGTTCCTGCGGCAAAGATCAGAATAATACCAAGTCAAGTCAACCAAATCCGCCCGAAACGGTTCACATTCAGCGATTCGGTTGTAGGTCCTGCGCCGCTAGCTTCCAGTACCTGCGTCAGAACCGCATGGGCAGATTGAGAACAAACTCGTTTCCGGCGTACGACGCATGATATGGATCGCATGCTTACCGGGATACGCCATCGATTGCCGCAAATGCGTCAGTTTCTGCGAATTGCCTTCAAACAAACAAAGACCGGCGTCGAACTACCGGAAAGCGATTCGCAACTTCATCAAGATTACCGGGAATTTTGGGATCAGCCAGATGTCCAT
>JASFUE010000152.1:0-7805 GCA_050050435.1 Burkholderiales bacterium
CGGGCGCCGTGCCGACCGCGAAATCGAGGTACAAGCCGATGCGCATTCCCGCCGCATGGGCGCGACGGGCAGCTTCTCCCAGTTGCGTGTCCGCGACCCATTGCAGCCACAGATGGAAGCGGACTTCGTCATCGTGCTCGGCGGCAAAATCCCTCACCGCCTCACTCCTGCAGTCGCGATACATCGACGGCCAGCCCTGCCAGCCCGCGCTGTTGCCGGCGGCGACCATGAAGTGTGAAAGCGCCTCGAAGCGGGCATGCTGCAGCAACATTTCTCCGCCACTGGCAACAAACGCGTCGAATCGGGCGCGCGCAGCGGGCACCCAGCCCGCGTCGTCAGCGCACAGCCGCTTCCACAGTGATCGCAGCACGCCCAGCTTGAACGCCGCAACCTCACCATAGTTGATTTGCTTTGCGCTCGCCAGGCGTGCGCGCACCGCTTCGTCCAACATCGGCACAGCTGTAATACCCGGGACGTTGTCCAGCGCGATATAAAGCGGATTGATGAACCGGCGATTCGATGGCGAGAATGGACTGCGCCGCTCGGGATCGGCGGTAAACAATGCATGCACCGGGTTGACGCCGACGAAATCGGCGCCTTGTGCTGCCAGGTCTTCAGCGAGCCGGGCGAGATCCTCGAAATCGCCAATGCCATGATTGCGGTGCGAGCGCAGCCCGTAGAGCTGGCAGGTCACACCCCAGGCACGCCCGTGCGCCAGCCACTGCGGGAGGTGGCAAGCCACACCCTCGGGCGCGGCAATCGCTGCGTTCGGCGGCTCCGGCGCGCCACTCAGGCTGCGCGCAACTGCTTCATCGTCGCCGGCTCCAACACCCATGACCTGCAACACGGCCCGAATATCTTCATGAGACTGCTTGCGCCACTGCCCGCCTTCGGCCTGATATGCCAGCTGCACGCCATGCGCCAGGGAAAGCCGCGCCAGCAGTCGCTTGTCAGACTCATCTATCATTGATCAGGGCTATCCTTGATCGCCACCGCCACGCTCCAGCCAGGCAATGTTCGCGATGGTGTCACCTGTACCAGGCCCTGCGGCAGTTCGAACAACACCCGGCCTGTCACTGCAAACGGTGCTTCGCAAGGCGTCTCACCGACATTGGCCACCATCAGCAGTTCGGCACCGTCCGCCAGGCGCCAGCGCACGTCCAGCGTTTGCGCTCTGTGTGTAGTGGCCACACCCGCGTTGCCGGCAATGCCCCTGAGCCTGGGCACGATCTCGGCATGCCGGATTTGCAGCAGGTCGCAGATCAACTCATGGCGGGCGCGCTGGCGCGGCTGATCGAGCACGTCCCAGTCAAGGCAGGACATGGCAAATGTTTCCAACGCGTTCGGATCGGGAATTTTCTCGCGCTGCACCGGGTCGGCAAACGCCGCGAAGTTGCGGAATTCGGAGCGTCGCCCCTGACGCACCGCATCGGCGAGTTCACCGTGAAAATCAGTGAAGAAACAGAACGGACGTGTTTCACCCCACTCCTCGCCCATGAACATCAGCGGGATATGCGGCCCCAGAATCAGAACTGCACTCAGCATCTCTACCGCACGCGCGCTGGCCAGTTCGGTCAGGCGTTCGCCAAACGCGCGATTGCCAATCTGATCGTGATTCTGGATGAAATTGATGAAGGCACTCGGTGGCAGATGAGCGCTGGGCTCACCCCTGGGCGTCTCGCCCAGAAAATGCGATGTATCGCCCTGGAAAGCGAATCCTTCGGCGAGCGAGCGCGCCAGCTTTCCGACCGGATCATTGGCGTAATCGACGTAATAACCTTCCGATTCGCTGGTCGCGGCCACGTGCGCTGCGTGGTGAAAATCATCATTCCATTCGCCCGTGTACAGCAACGGGTGTTGCGCCGCGTCGCGTTCATGCATACGGGTGATATTGCGATCGTCCTCGGTCGTCAGATGAATGTGGCGATCGCTGATGCCCGCACGCACCGCCCTTGCTATGGACTCGAGAATATGCTCCGGTGACGGATCGACGATCTGGTTGATCGCGTCCAGGCGCAGTCCGTCAATCCGGTATTCCTGCAACCAGTACAGCGCGTTATCGACAAAGAAATCGCGCACAGCCGGCCGCGTGTAGTCGATCGCCGCGCCCCACGGCGTCTGGCGCTGTTGATCGAAGAAGTCCTCGGCATACAGATGCAGGTAATTGCCGTCCGGTCCGAAGTGGTTGTAGACAACGTCGAGCAAAACCATCAGCCCGCGTTCATGCGCGGCATCCACCAGTGCTTTCAGGCCGTGCGGTCCGCCGTAGGCGCGATGCGGTGCGTAGAGAAGCACACCGTCGTAACCCCAGCCGCGATTACCACCGAACTGCGCAACCGGCATCAACTCGATTGCCGTCACGCCGGTATTGACGAGGTGATCGAGCCGGCGCTGGATGCCATCGAACGTGCCCTGCTCGCTGAATGCACCGGTGTGCAATTCGTAGATCACCGCTTGTTCCCACGGCCTGCCGACCCATTCCGGAACACGCCAGTGATATTCGCGCGGGTCCACCAGCAAGGAGGGCCCGTGAACGTCACCGGCCTGCGCGCGCGCAGCGGGGTCCGGCACCGTATTCCCGTCTGGCAGCCGGAATGCGTAGGTGTCTCCCGCAGCCAGGCGATCAGCAATGATTTCAAACCAGCCGTGCCCGGCCGGTGTCATCTGCCAGGCGTTGCCGCCGCCGGATACCAGGTGGACTTCATTCACCCCCGGCGCCCACAGGCGCACGCGCACCGCATTTGCCTCGAGAAACTCGGCACCCCATTGATTGCGATGGCCGAAACCGCCAGCCACGGCTATTGCTGCGCGCGCAATAGCAACAATGACCGACCTTGCAAGTGAAACATCTCGCCGGCTGGTTGCGCGGGCACGTCGGGTTCAATCAGGCCTTCAGCGGTATCGATCACGATTTTCCAGGCTCGCACCTGCTGCTGCGGCAAGCAAAACGGTACCGCCTCATGATGCGCGTTCATGAGAATCAGTGTCTGCTGTAGATCGGCGTCACACATCAGCAGGCCAATGGTCCTGGTGTGTGCATTATTCCAGTCCTCCTGCGTCATCGGCGTACCGTCGGGCTTGAGCCACAACACATCATGCATACTGCTGTCGCCAACCTGCCTGCCGTGAAGGAATTTGTTTTGTCGCAGCACGGGCATCGACTTGCGTAGCCGAATCAAACCCCGAACAAACTTCCCGAACTCGGCATCGCGCAAGGAATGGCCTTCCCATGGCATCCAGTTGATTTCATTGTCCTGGCAGTAGGCATTGTTGTTGCCCTGCTGCGTTCGCCCGAGTTCATCGCCCATCAGTAACATCGGCGTGCCTTGCGACAACAGCAAAGTCGCAGCCATGCTCCGGCGCAACCGGTCGCGTAGATCGAGGATGGCCGGATCATCGCTTGCGCCCTCGACACCGCAGTTCCAGCTTCGGTTGTCGTCGTGCCCATCGGCGTTGTCCTCGAGATTCGCTTCGTTGTGCTTTTCGTTGTAGGAGACCAGATCCATCAGGGTAAAACCGTCATGGGCGGTGACGAAGTTGACACTGGCCCAGGGACGCCGCCCGCTATGGTCGAACAGATCGGCCGAGCCAACCAAACCGCTGGCAAGACCGGGGATCGCCGCTTCATCACCTTTCCAGAAGCTGCGCACTCCATCGCGGTAACGTCCGTTCCACTCGGCATAGCCGGGCGGGAATCCGCCCAGCTGATAACCATCGGGCCCGACGTCCCATGGCTCGGCAATCAGTTTCACATTGGAGAGCACCGGATCCTGTCTCACCGCTTCGAAGAACACGGCGTTGCGGTCGAAAGCCTCACGCTCACGACCCAGTGCAGTCGCCAGATCGAAACGAAAACCATCGACATGGACATCCTCGACCCAGTAACGCAGCGAGTCCATCACCATCTGCAACACCCTTGAGTTTTTCAGGTTCAACGTGTTGCCACATCCGGTCACGTCGAAATAGAAACGGGGATCGCTGTCCAGAATGTAGTAGCTCGCGTTATCTGCACCGCGGAAAGAAAGCGTCGGTCCCAGATGGCTACCCTCGGCGGTATGGTTGTAAACCACGTCGAGAATGACCTCGATGCCCGCTTCATGCAACCGGCGAATCATCAACTTGAGCTCGTGCAGATCGCTATTGGGGGAGATGTAACGCGTCGCCGGGGCGAAAAAGCCGATCGTGTTGTAACCCCAGTAGTTCCTCAGACTCTTTTTGACAAGGTAACGGTCGTCGAAGAACGCCTGTATCGGCAGCAACTCGATCGAGGTCACACCAAGACGCACCAGATGATCGATGACCCGCGGCTCGGCCAGTCCGGAGAACTTGCCGCGATGAGGCGGATCGACATCGGGATGGCTTTCGGTCATGCCCTTGACGTGCGCCTCGTAGACGATTGTCTCCGCCCACGGAATGCGTGGACGGATATCCGGCCCCCAGGTCACCGCCGGATCGATCACGACGCACTTGGGCATGATGAACGCCGAGTTGCGCCGGTCCATTACAAGGTCTTCCTGGCGGCCGCCAACGCGGTAACCGAACGCCGCATCGTGCCAGCGCAGATCGCCGTGATAGGCCTTGGCGTAGGGATCGAGCAGCAACTTGTTGGGATTAAAGCGATGTCCTGCTTTCGGATCGTAAGGCCCATGGACGCGATAACCATAGAGCTGGCCCGGCCGCACGTCGGGCAGGTAGCCGTGCCAGACTTCGTGGGTGTATTCGGGTAATGCAATGCGCTCGAGTTCGCGCCGGCCGGTGCGATCGAACAGACACAGCTCGACTTTCTCAGCGTGCGCCGAGAAAAACGCAAAATTGACACCAGATCCATCCCAGATTGCGCCCAGGCGATTGGGCGAGCCGCCACTCAGCCGCCTCAATCGGGTTGCCTCCCGCCAGCCGGCGTCAGCACAAGCGCACCGAGCGGCGGCAATGTGACCTCGATCGAGTTTGCCAGGCCGTGCCACGGTACCGCAGCCGAATCGGCGCCGCCGAAATTGCCGACATTGGAACCGCCATAGAGCGAGGAATCGGTATTGAGCACCTCGTTCCAGTGACCGCCAACGGGCACGCCAACGCGGTACTGCTCTCGCACCACCGGGGTGAAATTCAGGATGACCAGCACCGGGGCGACACCGTCTTCCCCTTTGCGCAGATAAACGAGCACACTCTGGGCAGCGTCACTGGCATCGATCCACTGGAAACCATCCGGGCTGCAGTCGCGCTGGTGCAATGCCGGCTGTTCGCGATAGATACGATTCAGATCCTTCAGCAGGCTCATGACACCCGCATGCATCGGATCATCGGTCAGATGCCAGTCCAGCGAGGCATCGTGATTCCATTCCCGCTCCTGCCCAAACTCTCCACCCATGAATAACAGCTTCTTGCCGGGGTGCGTCCACATGAATGCGTAATATGCACGCAGATTGGCGAATTTCTGCCAGCGATCACCGGGCATTTTCCCCAGTAACGAGCCTTTCCCATGCACGACCTCGTCGTGACTCAGTGCCAGGATGAAATTCTCGCTGAACGCATACACCAGGCTGAATGTCATTTGATCCTGGTGATGTCTGCGATGCACCGGTTCCTTCTTCATGTATTCCAGCGTGTCATGCATCCAGCCCATGTTCCACTTGTAGCCGAAACCGAGCCCGCCATCGCGCACTGGCCTGCTTACACCGCCCCAAGCCGTGGACTCTTCGGCCATGGTCACGGCACCCACGAAGTGATCGCCGATGCTGGTGTTGGTCTGGCGCAAGAAATTGATGGCTTCGAGGTTCTCGTTGCCACCGTGCACATTCGGCACCCATTCGCCCGGCTTGCGGCTGTAGTCGAGATAGAGCATCGACGAGACTGCATCCACGCGCAGAGCATCGACATGAAACTGCGCCAACCAGAACAGGGCGCTCGCCTGCAGGTAATTCGACACCTCGCGCCGCCCGAAGTTATAGACCAGCGTATCCCAATCCTTGTGCAGGCCCAGCCGCGGATCAGCGTGTTCGTAGAGCGCCGTGCCGTCGAAGCGGCCAAGACCGTGTTCGTCCGATGGAAAGTGCGCCGGCACCCAGTCGAGAATGACCCCCAATCCTGCCTGATGGCAGCGGTCGACGAATCGCACAAAACCCTCGGGTGAACCAAATCGGCTGGTAGGTGCGAACAGCCCGATCGGCTGGTATCCCCATGAACCCGAAAACGGGTGTTCCGTAATCGGTAACAGTTCGATATGCGTGAATCCCATGTCGCTGACATAGGGGATCAGCAAATCAGCGAGTTCATCGTAGTCGAGCCAGCTGCCATCGGCACGCCGGCGCCACGAACCAGCATGCACTTCGTAAATCGACACCGGCGCCCGGAGTGAAACCGCTTCGCCCCGTCGCTCAATCCAGTCGGAGTCGTTCCACTGGTACTCGACGAGACCATGAACCCTTGATGATGTCGCGGGCGGCAATTCCTGCTGGAACGCGACCGGATCGGCCTTGAGCGGCAAACGCTCGCCCCGCCCACCGATGATTTCGTATTTGTACAAGGCACCGCGCCCGAGCCGCGGCACAAACAGCTCCCACAAACCGCCTTCGTAGCGCCTGCGCATCGGGTGCACGCGGCCATCCCAATGGTTGAAATCACCGACAACGCTCACGCGGCTGGCGTTGGGCGCCCAGACGACGAAGCAAACTCCCTCCACCCCATCGACGATTCGCGGATGCGCACCGAGCTTGTCATACAGTTGCAGGTGGGTGCCCTCGGCCATCAGATAGACGTCGAGCTCACCGAGGATCGGCGCAAAACTGTACGCGTCTTCGGTTTCCGTGACGCGATCACCTTCGGTGACTCTCAAGGCGTAGGCAAATCGTTTCTTGCGCCGGCCGAGCGGACCGGCAAAAAACCCGCCATCGTGTACGCGAGGCAGTGTTGCCACGGAACGCCCGCTCTGGCGTTCGACGACTTCGACCGCACTCGCGCGCGGGGCGAAAACACGTACCGTCAGCACTTCAGCATCGCCTCCGTGCATGCCGAGGATGGCAAAGGGGTCACCATGTGCCCCTCTGACCAGAGCATCAATCTGCGCGGTATCAGGCAGCTGCGGCGTTTGCGTATTTCTGTTGCCAGGCATCAGGAAGTGGTTTCCTTGCGATTGAGAATATCCAGCAACCCGCGCACCGGGATCGATAACCAGCCCGGGCGATTGGCCGCTTCATAACCGATTTCGTAGACCGCCTTTTGTATCGTGAACAACTGCAGCAGGCTTTCGGCAGTCTTCGCCTCCCCGGGATACGTCGGAATTTGCGACGCGGCCTCGACGTAGGCGCGCAGAAAACCATCGATCGCGCCGTCGCGCCAGAGCACCGCGCGCTGTATCTCGGCTTCGCGAAGCTCACCGGCAACGTGGCGCCGGTGATCGAGCGCCGACCACGCCAGGTAATCGAACGAGCGCAACATGCCGGCGACATCACGCAAGGGAGATGATTTGGTGCGCCGCTGATTCAGCACACGCTGCGGCTCGCCTTCGAAATCGACGATCATCACATCGTTCTCGCAAATCAGCACCTGTCCCAGATGGTAGTCACCGTGTATGCGTGACTTGCCGCCCGACGGCTCGAGCGACTCGACCGCAGCGATCCGGCGCATCAAGTCGGTTTTCGCTGCAAGCAATACTGAAATATCACTGGCGACTTCGGCCGGCGCCGACTTGACCATCCGGCGCAACGCCGTGAAGCATTTGTTTGCCTCACTTGCCGTCGCCTTCGCCCATGATTTCAGGTCGGAAGCGCGTATCGGTACAACCGAGAACGCCCGATCACTCGTCGCAG
>JASFUE010000153.1:0-7757 GCA_050050435.1 Burkholderiales bacterium
GCTCGCGGAGCGAAAGGGTTTGCGTCTTCATCTGGTGGTCTCCTGCTGGGGTGGGACCGGTTTCGGAACGTAGGGCACACCACGAATCCAGAGCTTCAGCGCCTGCAAGTGGATTCGTGCCATTACGCCCAGGGTCATCCACGGATAGAGGAAAAAGGCCTTGAGCAACCCAGCCACATGGAACGCCGAGGCCTTCCCCCAGATCGCCGTCGAAAGCAAACGGCCTTGCGAATCGTCATAGTTGATGTTGATGTGACAGGAGGGATACCTGTTACGGAAGCGGAAAGCATACTTTCCGGTTACCTCGCAGAATGGCGATACGTGAAACACTTTGCGCGCCTCCAGCATATCGTCGGGCTTGATGGGGCGGCCGTCCGGATGAACCAGCAGGTAGTTGTGATGTTCGCCGAAAGTATTGTTGACTTCGCACAGAATAGCTCGCAGGTCCCCTGAACGATCGTGGCACAGCCAGAAACTGACGGGATTGAAAACGTAGCCGAGTACTCGTGGAAATGTTTGCAGCACGACCTCGCCGTCGACGTTGTCGATGCCTTCGCGCAGCAACAAGGCGCGAACCCATGGTTCTGGTGGCGACCCGTCGCGGGCGCCATGGTCGCTGAAATGAAACGAAAACAGATTCCAGCGATTGATTGAAAAAAGAAAGCTGCGGACTTCGTTCAACCTGGACAGCGGCAGGCGCACAAAGAATACGCGATATCGGAACGCATTTCGCCGCGGGCGCGATCGCGCATGCATGACACCGCCGAAGTAAAGGGCCGGTTTCACGCCACACCCCTGTCCTGTGACGCAGCTTGCTGCCATGGCGCGGCAATCCCGAGAGCATTGGCCACACGGAGCGCGGACTTCAACCCGTCTTCGTGGAAACCATAGCCTTGCCAGGCGCCACAGAACCAGGTGCTGTTCTTGCCCTGTATTATTGGCAACTCTCCCTGCGCTTCGATGGCAGCGCGATCGAAGACGGGATGAGCATAATCAAACCGCTTGATCACCGAATCGCAAGCGGGTTCGTGAGTCGGATTCAAGGTCACCAGCACCGGCTCCAGAAAAGGGAGCGGCTGCAGGCGGTTGATAAGGTAGCTGACACTGACCGGGCGGCCTTGCACCCCGCTGGTCCCCGCAACATAGTTCCACGCAGACCAGGCTTCGCGCGAACGGGGCAATAACGATGTGTCGGTGTGCAACACTGCGTGATTCATTTGATAGCCGATCCGCGACAGCACCGCATGTTCCGCCGGCGACGCGTCCGCGAGGATCTTCAGGGCCTGGTCGCTGTGGCAAGCGAACACAACCCGGGAGAAGGACTCTGCCCCGGCATCCGCGGTATTGACACGCACTCCCCCTTCGGTGCGTACAACGGACTTAACCGGCGTTGCCACTCGTACGTCGCTGATGCCCGCCGCAAGTTTTCGCACATATTCGCGCCCGCCCCCGAGCACGGTCTTCCAGGCAGGCCGATCGGAAATTCCGAGTAATCCGTGGTTCTGGCAAAAGCGGAAGAAGGTCTCTGCCGGATATTCAAGCATTCGCAGTGTCGGACATGACCAGATCGCGCCACTCATCGGCAACAAATACCAGTCGCGAAATGCGCGCCCGAATCCACGCCGGTCGAGAAACTCGCCCAGTGTTCCCTCACACCCGTGCCCGTTGGTCAGACACTGGATGCTTTCACGATTGAAACGCAATATCTCCTTGAGCATGCGCCAGAATTCCGGCTTGATGAGATTGCGCTTCTGGGCAAAGATCGTCGCCAGGTTACTGCCCGCCCATTCAAGCCTGTCTTCGTCGATGCGGACGCTGAATGACATCTCACTCTTGGCGTGGGCGACACCGAGATGGCGGAACAGGGAGACGAGATTCGGGTAGGTGCGGTCGTTGAATACCAGAAACCCGGTATCAACCGGTGCGGTTACGCCCCGCAGCGTTACGTCCACCGTATTGGTATGTCCGCCCAGATGCTGATTGGCCTCGTACAGCGTGACATTGAAGCGCTGCGACAGCAGCCACGCTGCCGACAAACCGGCAACGCCGGCACCGATCACTGCAACACGTTCACCTGCTCGCTCCATGATGGTCACCGGCTTTCCACACACATCATCGGTCAGTGCGCTTTGGCGCAGCGAGTTCCTCGTCCGCAAGCGGGCGTAGCTCGAGCCAGGGCGTCAATGGTGTCCCGGACAAATCGCTGACCGCGTGAACGTGCGACGAAAAATAGAACAGCAAATCGCCTGCATCGGCATTGGTATCAGGCCAGGCCAGATGTCGGCGTTCGGTGCTGTGCTGGCGCATCATGAGAGCGTCGGTCACAGTGCGCCGCTGAAGATGAGCCATAACGGCTTGAACCGGGAGTGATTCCATCGAAGCCTCAACGGGAGACAATCCCGGTTGTAGACCTGTCGCCAGAAAGATGCTCAGCAAAATGTTCATGTTTTGTCCTAGTCAAAACGGCGTAATAGTGCTAAATTATCCCCTAATGACTAAATAGTCAACTATTTGTCTAGGACAAAAAGGAAATGACAAAAGATATTAGCGACAAGACTGAAGAAATTCTCTTTAATATCAGCGCGGTTGAGCGCGAGACGGGCTTGTCCAAAGACACCTTGCGAATCTGGGAGCGCCGCTACAATTTCCCCTCGCCTGTCCGCGACACCAACGGAGACCGTGCGTACACTCGGGAACAGCTCAAAAAACTGCAACTAATCAAAAGATTATTGGATCAAGGCCATCGTCCGGGGAAGATTATCGGACTCGATGACGACGAGCTTGCCAAGCTGGTGCCGCAGTCTGGTGTCGATACCCCGCCGCGACAGGATATCGATGTCTATATTCGACTGATCAAGGCTCATCAAACGCTCGACCTGCGCCGGCATCTGTCGCAAGCGATGGCGCGCCAGGGGTTGCGGGCATTCGTACTCGATACGGTAGCGCCGCTGACGCAGGCCATCGGTGAAGCCTGGATGAGCGGCGAAATTGCGATTTTCGAAGAGCACCTGTACAGCGAACTGATGGAGGGGCTCATCCGCAATGCCATCACGGCTGTGCAACCACAGGGGGTTGCGCCTCGCGTGCTGCTGACGTCACTACCCAATGAACAACACAACCTCGGGTTGCTCATGGTCGAGGCTCTGCTCACGGTTGAAAACACAATGTGCATTCCCCTCGGAACCGAAACGCCGGTGACGGAGATCGCGCAGGCAGCCCGTGCACACAAGGCCGACATCGTTGCACTTTCATTCAGCAGTTCCTACCCGGAATCGAAGGCGCTGGATGGTTTGAAGGAATTGCGCGCCCTGCTTCCCGCCGTGGTTGTACTTTGCGCGGGCGGTACCGGCGTTTCACGTGTGCGCCGCCGCCTCAGCGATATCCATCTGACCGGCGACCTCGAAAAGATATGTGAGCTCGTAAGGCGATGGCGGGCAGAGCATTCGAGCTACTGATACATCAGTATCCGGCGGTTCGAATCTGATACGGGCAACGCCGCCGTATAAGTTCGTCGACATGAGCAACTGACCAGGCGAGATGCCGCAACGAACCCACGTTACTGTCGATTATTATGGATAAACCAAAATACTGGATACCCGGATACTGTTAATACGATGCTATATCCTGAATTGTTCAAGCAGTTTGAAGAATTGCGATGGAATCTCGAAACCGACATTCCGTGGGCCGATTTTGACGGCGACAAGCTCACCGAAGAGCAGGCGCTGACAATCAAAATGAATGCCATCACGGAATGGGCCGCATTACCTGCAACCGAGATGTTCTTGCGAGACAACCGCAACGACAGCGACTTTTGCGCATTTATGTCAGTCTGGTTCTACGAAGAACAGAAGCACTCACTGGCACTGATGGAGTACCTGCGTCGCTTTCGTCCGGAGTTGGTACCCACCGAAAAAGAACTGCATGCGGTGCGGTTTGAATTTGATCCGGCACCTCCGCTGGAAACATTGATGCTGCACTTCTGCGGTGAGATACGTCTGAACCACTGGTATCGATGTGCCGCCAGATGGCATACCGAACCGGTTATCCGGCACATCTATGAAACCATTTCCCGGGATGAAGCACGACATGGCGGGGCATACCTGCGCTACATGAAAAAGGCGATCGAGCAAACAGGTGACATGGCCCGGGCCGCGTTCGCCAAAGTCGGCGTGCTGATGGCTTCGAGCGGGCGCAATCGCAAGCCATTGCATCCGACCAACTTGCACGTCAACAAGGGGTTGTTCCCCAACGATACGGTGCAGAGCCGATTGCCAGACCCGCATTGGCTGGAACACTGGCTCGATGAGCAAATCAGCTTTGACCGGGACTGGGAAGCGCGGGTAGTGAGAATGATTCTGCACAACCTCTCGAGTCTTTTCGGAACGACAATTTCGTCGCCACAAGAACTGAACCGGTTTAGAAAGCAGATGGCCAGAGCAACGGTCTGAATGTACGCTGGCAGCAGCAGCAGCCGCGCGGTTGTATGATGGCGCCTGACTCACGACGCAAGGCCATGCGACCGAATTTCGAAAACAAGATTTGCTCACCCGATACGCTGCAAGTGCGCGTCGCCGAGCTGAACCGCCCGCTGGTATTTACCAATGGCGTGTTCGACATCCTGCATCGGGGGCACGCGACCTACTTGGCGCAAGCCAGGGATCTCGGTGCAAGCCTGCTGGTTGCGCTCAATTCGGATGCCTCCGTCGCCCGCCTTGGCAAAGGGCCGGACCGACCGATCAACATGCTGGAGGATCGCATGGCACTGGTTGCGGCCCTGGGCATGGTCGATCTGGTCACATGGTTCGAAGAGGACACACCGATCGACGCCATCCTCAGTTGCAGGCCGGATATCCTGGTCAAAGGTGGGGACTGGCCCGTAGAAAAGATCGTCGGCGCCAGGGAAGTGCTGGGCTGGGGGGGCCGTGTTCATTCCATTGCCTTCGAGTTCGATCGTTCGACAACCGAAACGCTGTCGCGCATTCGTAAGGGTTGACGGAAAACCGAAAGCAAAGACCCATGGCTGAATCGCCTCCGAACCCATCCAGGCTCTCTGTGCGCTCAAACGCATCGGCGCGCCGCTTGCGGCGCACGTGCAGCATGATGCTGGCAGCTGTCGCCTGGATTATGCTGGTCTGCCCCGGAGCGGTAACTGCGGCCACAGCCACGCACCCGGCCCACGCCATCGCCATGCATGGCACGCCCAAATACCCGCCCGGCTTCAAACACTTCGATTACGTCAACCCGAAAGCGCCCAAAGGCGGCACCTTGCGCCTTGCCGTTCAGGGCACGTTCGACAGCTTCAATCCATTTATCCCCAAGGGCAATGCAGGTGCCGGCAATCCCTACGAATCGTTGCTGACCAGTAGCGCCGACGAACCATTTACACAATATGGACTGATCGCTGAAAGTATCGAAGTCCCGCCGGACCGGTCCTGGGCCATTTTCACCCTGCGGCCACAGGCTCGGTGGCATGACGGCAAACCCATCACCGTCGAGGACGTCATCTGGTCGCTGGAAACGCTCAAGACCAAAGGCCAGCCGTTTTTTCGCTTTTACTATGGCGGCGTGGCCAGCGCCGAGAAAATCGGCCCGCGGAAAGTCAAGTTCACTTTTTCGGACAAGGGCAACCGTGAACTGCCGCTCATCGTGGGTCAACTGCCGATACTGCCCAAACACTACTGGGAGTCGCGAAATTTCGAAAGCACGACGCTTGATCCACCGCTGGGCAGCGGGCCGTATCGCATAACCAAATTTGAGCCCGGACGTTACATTGTTACCGAACGCGTCGCCGATTACTGGGGCAACGACCTGCCAGTCAATGTCGGGCAGAACAATTTCGACGTCATCCGTTACGACTACTATCGGGACGATACGGTGATTCGCCAGGCGCTCAAGGCGGGAGAGATCGATTTCCGCATGGAAAATCAGGCAAAGGCGTGGGCGCTGGATTACGACGTGCCCGCCGTCAAACGCGGATGGCTCAAGAAAGAGGAGATCCGTCACCACAGCCCGACCGGCATGCAGGCGTTTGTCTACAACACGCGCCGCAAGATCTTCAACGACCCCAAGGTGCGCGAGGCGCTGGCGTACGCATTCGATTTTGAATGGACCAACCGCAACCTGTTCTTTGGGCAATACACGCGTACGGAAAGCTATTTTTCCAACTCGGATCTGGCGGCAACGGGTTTGCCCGAAGGCCGTGAACTGAAGATTCTGGAACGCTACCGGGGCCGCATCCCCGACGAGGTGTTCACCCGGCCGTATCATGCACCCTCTACAGACGGCAGCGGCTGGCCGCGCAAGAACCTTGAAAAAGCATTCGCCTTGCTCAAGGAGGCGGGCTGGGTCGTGCGCGACATGGAGCTGGTCAACGAGAAGACCGGCGAGCCGTTTTCGTTCGAAATCCTGCTGATCAGTCCGGCATTCGAGCGCATAGTGCTGCCGTTCGTGCGCAACCTCAAGCGCCTCGGCATCGATGCCCGAGTCAGGCTGGTCGATCAATCGCAATACGTCAATCGCATTCGCAGCTTCGACTTCGACATGATCGTCTCGGGCTGGGGCGCGTCAGAGTCGCCCGGTAACGAGCAGCGTAGCTACTGGACCAGCGCAGCCGCCGAGTCTCCTGCGGCAGCTAATTACGCCGGCGTGAGCGATCCGGTCGTCGATGAACTGGTCGATCTACTCATCAATGCCCCGGACAGGGAAAGCCTGGTAGCGCGCGCACGAGCTCTTGACCGGGTGCTATTGTTTGGCTACTACGTGATTCCGCAATGGCATTTGCGCATGCAACGGATATTGTACTGGAACAAGTTTTCGCGTCCGTCGGTCACCCCGCGCACCGGCACGTCTATTGATTACTGGTGGTATGACGACGCCAAGGCGGCGCAGCTGGAAAGAGACAGAACTCGCCAACCGCAGGACGCGAATAATCGCAGCGACAACACCAATAGTCTGAAAAAAGTGCTTGGTGTGCTGTTCGTTCTTGGCACGCTGATTGTGCCCGCCATTTACTACCTGCGCAAAAAGCGGAAGACGCCATGAGCGCCTATATCGTTCGCCGGTTGCTGCTGATGATTCCGACGCTGTTCGGCATCATGCTGATCAACTTTGTCGTCATTCAAGCAGCCCCCGGAGGCCCGGTCGAACAGGCAATCGCACAGCTGACTGGCCAGGGATCATCGATTACAGAACGGGTTACCCGCGACGGGACCGGCGAAACACTGAACCAGACTGCAACCACTGACAGCAGCACCGGGCGCTACCGCGGCGCCCAGGGCCTGGACCCGGAATTCATCAAGGAACTCGAACAGCGCTTCGGCTTTGACAAGCCAATGCATGAACGCTTCCTGAAGATGATGGGCGATTACCTGACGTTTGATTTCGGGAACAGTTTTTTCCGCGATCGCTCGGTCATCGATCTGGTCATCGACAAAATGCCGGTATCAATTTCTCTGGGAGTGTGGACAACCCTCATTGTCTATCTGGTATCGATTCCGCTGGGCATCGCCAAGGCGGTTCGCGACGGCAGCCGGTTTGATGTTGCGACCAGCTTCGCGCTGGTAATCGGCACTGCCATTCCCAGCTTCCTGTTTGCAGTATTTCTGCTGGTCGTGTTTGCCGGCGGCAGTTATCTCGACTGGTTCCCGCTACGGGGATTACTGTCCGAGCAGTATCTCGGGCTCGGATTTACCGGTTGCATCGCCAGCGCAGCGTGCGTGGGAGATTATTTCTGGCATATCTCATTGCCGGTGCTGGCC
>JASFUE010000154.1:0-7653 GCA_050050435.1 Burkholderiales bacterium
ACCGCCTCGCGATATCCAAATCCTTCCGGTGGACAAAAATACATATCTTCACCCGTGCGCCATGATTTCCAGCCATGGCCCCAGAGAAATCCCTCGACGAATCCGATGCACAATGCAGCATCGACACGCTCGCTTTCCCCCACATCAATACCGTTGATTACATCCATGGCATGACGACAGGTAGCCAGCAAGCGCACGCCGTCTTCACGTGCCAGACCGTCAGAAGCGCACACACCCGTTGTAACCAGACAGCCGGCGATGAAAACCGCCAAAATCCTTGACACGGGCATCATAAAAGTCCGAGAGTTACGAAAAATATCAAAAGGCAGATATAGCCGCATAAAATTTGCTTGAGCCTTCATGCGAAGGCCGAACCGCAAACTCCAGGGAGGGTTCAATCGAAAATGTCAATGCTTGATGCATTTTTAATCGGCGGGTTCATTCTGCTCATCGTCCTGATCATCATCAGGAAAAAAACCGGCTGATCGAAAAGATTAACCGACTCGGTAAGTGCTGAATGAATCAGCACCAATTGCAAAATTCAGGTTCACGGTTTGCCGCTTGCCACTGATCGGCCATAGCCAGTTCCCATCAGTTCAAACACCTGGTCCGGCCGCGGTAAAGGGTCCACTGCCCCATAACCGGTACAAGCCAGGCCAGCGGCAGCACAGGCATAAGTCACTGCCGCATCAATTTCATCACCCAGACACAACCGCGCCATCAGCGAGCCGCCGAAACAATCGCCGGCACCAGTCGCATCAACTGCTTTGACAGGAAATCCCGCCACTTTGCGCGTCAACCCGGCATGCCGGTACATCGCACCTTCGGCTCCGAGCTTTATGACAGCAACATGGGCGCCGCCACGTGCGCACCAGTCCAACACCGCTTCCGGGTCGGTCGTGCCACACAGCATTTCGGCATCTTCGAGCGAAAGCAGAAAATAGTCGGACAGGGCGACGGTCTTTCCAACGATCTCGCGAGCCCGCTCAACAGGCCATAGCGACGGCCGGAGATTGGCATCGAACACAATACGCGCGCCGGCACTGCGGGCCATATCAATTGCCGCGAACACTGCCTCGCACGCAGTTTCGCTGATCGCCTGAGTGATCCCCGAGCTGAAGAAAAAACGTGTGTTCTTCAGCATCTTCTGCGGCAAGTCGGCGACAGCGAAGCGACTGGCCGCCGAATTCTTGCGCATATAACTGAAGGTGTGGCCGGACGGCCCGTGGGCGATGAAATAAACGGCGGTGTGGGCGTTCGAATCGATCTTGACAGCGGACGCGTCAACACCTTCTTGCCCCCAAAGTTGCAACATCTGGCGGCCGAATTCATCATCGCCGAGGCGGCACAGGTAGGCAACGCGCGCACCCTGGCGAGCCGCGGCAATCGCACAATTCATTGTATCGCCACCGAAACCCTGCAGATATTCGCGCTGTTTGCCAGGGACCTGGCTGAATTCGTACATCGGCTCGCCGAAAGCAACAATATCGAAACGCTTTGGTGGCACCGCTTGCCGGTTCACGCCCGTTTTAATCGTGCTCATTGCTGCGCACGCGCAAGATCCAGGTAGCGCCGCGCGGACCTGATGGCGCCATCGCGGTCACGGCCTGCCATGGCCTGCCGGTCAATGATGCTGCTACCGACACCGACCAGTCTGGCCCCGGCCGCGAACCAGTCATCGATGTTCTCCGCATTGACGCCACCGGTTGGACAGAATGTCACATCGGGAAACACCGCCTTCATCGCCGCGAGGTGACTGGGGCCACCTGTGGCTGCCGGAAACAGTTTGACGATATCGCTCCCCTCTTCGAACGCTGCCAGCACTTCGGAGGGGGTGAATGCGCCGAGCAACAATGCGCAACCGGCATCATGTGCGAGCCTGCCAATCTCCCTGACAACACACGGCGAGACCAGATAGTCGGCGCCCGCGTCGATGCATTCGCGCGCCTGTCGGGCGTTGAGAACTGTTCCGGCACCCACCAGAAACGTCTGCGCAAGCCCGGATCGCAGCTCGGCGAGGAGGCCGATTGCCCCCGGCGTGGTCAATGTGAGTTCAACGCTGCCGAAACCGGCCTCGACCAGACAATCAATGGCAAAGCGGGTTTGCTCTGCCGTATCGAACCGCAAAACCGGAACGACCCGGGTGGCGATCAGGCCTTCCTTGACGGACTCGGCGCTGCGCATGATCCGCTCAATTCGTGCCGGGCACGATGACACAGTGACCGCGCACGCAGTTCACATCCGGCTTGGGCAACATCTCGCAACTACCGACCGCGTCGCTGTCGAGCATCATGTCTTCCTTGAGCAGGTTGTATTCAGAGACCAGAACACTGATCTCCTCACGCTCGGTATTCCAGATCGAATAAGCAACGTATTCTTCCGGGCCGCCGCACGGGCGCACCCCCAGGCCGACGATACGGCAGTTGACCAGATTTCTGCATTTGGCTTCGCCGATGACGGCCGTAATTTCCTCGCGCAGGCGGCTCGCCGCTTCGGCATCGCCTTGTGCCGCGTGAGTCGCAATCGGGCCCACCCCAACGCCTGCGGCACACGCCAACAGATATAGCTTCCACATTTTCATCGAATCAGTGTACAACACCAGATGTCCCGCTCAAAGACAGACGTGCGCCCGGCACTGATATCATCTCGGGCAGTGCAACGCTTTTTTAGGGTGATTCAATGTCCTGGTTATGGATCAAAGCTGTGCCTTGGAGCACGATCATTTCAAATGCGCCGTTGATCGTCGACGGCGCACGCAAACTGCTCGATTTACGCTCCGCGGGTAGCGAACTCACCGAAGACGCCTCCGCAACGGACCCTGCTTCGCTTGCGCAACGGCTGCGCGTGGTCGAACTGCGCCAGCAGGAAATGCTCGATGTGATTGACCAGTTGGCCAACAGCAACGAACAACTGACCGAAGCGGTAACCTACCTGCGGGCACGCGCCGCATTCAATTTCAGGCTTGCCATCGTACTCGCCGTGATCGTAGCGGTACTCGTCGTCAACGTCGCGCTGAATTAGCGCGCATTACAAACCAGCACTGAATTAGCGCGCATTACAAACCAGCACTGAATTAGCGCGCATTACAAACCAGCGCTGAACTAGCGTCGAGAAGAAACTGGCGCGCTGTGCCGGCGGCGCCAGCACAATCAACTGAGTGATTCAGCCACAGCTGCCAACTGCGCCACAAGCGGTACAGAAATCGCAGCCATCCTTGCGAATCACGGCCAGGTTGCCGCATTCACTGCACGCTTTGCCGGTGTTGACGTAATAGCCATGTGACTTGTCGCTATCGCCGTCGTCCGGGACTTCCAGAACACCCATTTCGTTGATCGGATATCCTCTTTCATCGAGCACGCCGAGCATGGCGTAGCGATGTATGACCAGGCGTGCAATATAAGCCACCGTACTGGGATAATTTCGCTGCCGGTCTTCGCCGGGAACGCGTGCCATAAAGTCGCCGAGCGGCTCTTCGTAACTCAGCAGCTTGCGCAGTTTCATGCCGATCCACGCCGGATCGATCACCCGCATGTCCAGCGACAACAGCTTGCACAACCCGTCCAGTGCGCGCGGGTAGCTGCCGGCCAGCCACATCGAATACGGGCGACGCTGCCCGCCCGGCAACACCAACTCCTTGAGCATCAGCACAAAATCGTCACCGGAACTGGCGTTATAGACATCAGCGGTCCACGACATGGTGCCGTCCGTTCCGGTCTTGGGTTCTTTTTTGGCGAACAGCGCATCGAACACCGGTGATATTCCCGTCACATTGTCCAAAGCGCCGAGTTGATCGATGCGCCAACGCACAATACGCGCAAATGCGGCGACTACGCTCGGGCAACGCACCGGCTTGCCATCGGGCGGCAGCGGACAGTCAAAGGCATCATCGCCGGCCGTGCGTGCCAAGATATCGAGCTTGGTTCGCAGCCATTCCGCGTCCCGGGCTCGCATGTCCATCGACAGGGTCTTGGCCACTGCCCCCAATCCGCGTGGTTGCTCGTTGCCGTTGACCCATACTTCGAATGCGTGGGTAAATTCATTCTCGACATGCCCGACAAAAATTGCAAACTTGCCAAATGGCGACTCGATCATGTACGTCCATGACGGGTTGCCGGCAGGCAGCTCGGGGCGGCCCGGCCAGCGCAAACTTGACAGCGCTGGCTTCGGCGTCACGTCGATACGGATCCGCCGGTCGGCATCGCTGTAGTCCAGATCGTTCGGTTGCTGCTCACCGCTGCTCAGCGACAGAACGCTGCCCACTACGCTGTTGGGACGATAGGTGGTAATACCTTTCAATCCGGAGCGCCATGCTTCGAGGTAGAGATCCTTGAAATCCTCGAAGGGGTAGGTTTCCGGAACATTGACCGTCTTGCTGATCGCCGAGTCGATACACGGCGAGACCGCTGCGACCATGCGCATGTGATCGAGTGCAGAAATTTCCAGCGCCGTCACAAACTGCAGCGGCAATGCCTGCATGTCACCGCCGAGGTGCCGGTACAGTCGCCAGGCGTGATCTTCCACTTCATAGACCTTGTGCGAGCCATCGGCTTCGCGCTTCTTGCGCTGGTAGGTCCAGGCATAAGGCGGCTCAATGCCGTTGGCGGCATTGTCGGCGAACGCCAGGGATATCGTGCCGGTCGGCGCGATCGAGAGCAGATGGCTGTTACGCAATCCATGCGCGCGAATCTGCTCCTGCAAGCTTTCCGGCAAGCGCGAAGCAAAATGCGGCTTGGTCAGATAATGCTCGGAATCGAACAGGGGGAAACAACCTTTCTCCTGCGCCAGTTCCACTGATGCCGCGTAACTCTGGTCACGCATGTGCTCGGCAATTCTGCCCGCCATGCGCCTTGCTTCCTGCGTGTCATAGCGCAAACCAAGCATGATCAATACATCACCCAGGCCAGTGAACCCGAGACCGATGCGGCGTTTGTTGCGTGCTTCGTCCGCCTGTTGCGGCAACGGCCACACGGTGGCCTCGAGCACGTTGTCGAGCATCCTGACCGCCGGGCGTATTACGCGGCCGAATATCTCGAAATCGAAACGCGCATTCGGGGAAAACGGTTCAGTCACGAACCGGGTCAGATCAATGCTGCCCAGGCAGCAGCAACCATAAGCCGGCAGCGGCTGCTCGCCGCAGGGGTTGGGGGCTGCGATCGACTCGCAGTAGGACAGGTTGTTGTCTTCATTCACTCGATCAATGAACACCACCCCCGGTTCGGCATGATCGTAGGTCGAGTCCATGATCTGCTTCCACAGATCACGTGCCTTGACGCGGCGATACACCCATGCCCCGTCCTCACGCTGCACCGGCGCGTCGCCGCCCTGGCTTCGCGGCGGCATCTTGTGCACCAACTCCCAGTCGCCGTCGGATTCGACCGCGCGCATGAAATCGTCGGTGATCGCCACGCTGATGTTGAAGTTGCGCAGCCCACCCTCATCCTTGCCATGAATGAATTCCTCAATATCGGGGTGGTCGCAGCGAAGTATTCCCATCTGGGCGCCGCGGCGCGCGCCGGCCGACTCGACGGTTTCGCAGCTCTGGTCGAACACACGCATGTAGGAAACAGGGCCGCTTGCCATGCTGCGCGTACCGCGCACGAGCGCGCCCTTGGGCCGAATTGCCGAGAAATCGTAGCCAACACCGCCGCCACGGCGCATGGTCTCGGCCGCCTCCATCAGTGCGACATAGATTCCGGGCTTGCCATCGGTCGCTTCGGAAACCGAGTCACCAACGGGCTGAACAAAGCAGTTGATCAGGGTTGCCGCCAGTCCCGTACCAGCGGCGGAATTGATGCGCCCGCCGGGAATGAATCCATTGCGCAAGGCTTCGAGAAACACCGGTTGCCACTTGTCCGGATCTTTCTCTACGGCGGCCAGCGCCGTGGCCACACGATGGCGCACATCATCGATGCTGCGCTCTTCGCCCTTTGCATACTTTTCCAGCAACACGTCGAGGCTGACCTGCTGGGCGGGCATCGAGAGCTGGGTATCATCGGGTTTCATGACATTTCCACGAAGGGTGGGTTAACAATCGGTCTCATCGAAGCCGTTCTTGATGGAACCGGCTCAACAAGAACGGGTTCGATGCGAGCCGGTGCAAAAAAGGCGCCGTCACGAACAGCGCAGCCGCCAGCGGCGGACCCGTCTCACGGGCAACGACCACTGTGCAAATTCGATCATGTTCCATTCTACTCCTCGCGCCGGGTTACCGCCGCGTCGTAACGGCTCGTCGCGCTGCCAACCGTCGCGACACCCGGCCCGGATTTGCCGTGCAGGCACTGGCTCAGAGCGCATGCGCAGCGCTTCGTTGCGCCAGAAACTCTTTCAGCACCTGGCCGGTATGTGAGCCGGTCAGCGCCGCGACCTGCTGCGGACCGCCCTGGGCGACAATCCGTCCGCCGCCAGCGCCGCCTTCCGGGCCAAGGTCCACGATCCAGTCGGCATTGGCCATGACATCGAGATTGTGCTCGATCACTACCACGGTGTTGCCGGCATCGACCAGCCGGTGCAGCACGCGGATGAGCTTTTCAACATCAGCCATGTGCAACCCGACGGTCGGCTCGTCCAGGATATAGAGCGTATGCTGCTTTCCACTTCCACGGCCGCGCACTGGTACAGGCTGAGCGCCATCCGTCAGGCGTACTTTCGCCAGTTCAGTCACCAGCTTGATTCTCTGCGCTTCACCACCGGATAGCGTCGGACTTTGTTGTCCCAGCGTCAGATAACCGAGCCCAACATCCTGCAGCAGTTTGAGAGCATGATGAATGCCCGCATGCGCGGCAAAAAAATCCGCCGCTTCGTCGATCGACATGGCCAGCACCTCACCGATCGATGCGCCCTTGTACTTGACAGCCAGCGTCTCCTGATCGAAACGTGCTCCGTTGCACACTTCGCAGGTTACCCGTACATCGGGCAGAAAACTCATTTCGATCTTGCGTATTCCCTGCCCTTCGCAACCCGAACAGCGTCCTGCCGGGGTATTGAACGAGAACCGGGCCGGCTCAAAACCACGCATACGTGCGTCCTGGGTACCGGCGAACAACTTGCGTATCGCATCCCAGAAGCCGACATAGGTTGCCGGGCATGAGCGCGGCGTCTTGCCAATCGGTGTCTGGTCGACTTCGAGTACCCGGCTCACCGCTTCCGATCCGCGCAGTTCACTACAACCAGTCAGTTCGGCAGTATTCTTCCGGCTGCGCCGCGAGTTGAGCAATCGGGCCATATTGTCGTGAAGTACATCACGGGCCAGCGTCGATTTGCCGCTGCCCGACACACCTGTTACGACGGTGAGCCGCCCCAGCGGGAAGCGCGCATCGAGATTGCGCAGGTTGTGCAACCCGGCCTTGCGCACCAGCAGCGATGCCGTTGCGTTACTGACCTTGCGTCGCGGCTGCAGCGGGTGCAACAGCGGTGCGCGCAAAAACTGCCCGGTGACCGATTGGTCGCTGGCTATCAGTTCGCTGACGCTGCCTTCGGCGATGAGTTGGCCACCGAGACGGCCTGCCCCGGGCCCCAGATCGACGACGTGATCGGCACAACGGATGGTGTCCTCATCATGCTCGACCACCAGCAGCGTATTGCCTTTGCGTTCTAGCTTGCGAAGTGTATTGAGCAACACGCGGTTGTCACGCGGATGCAGGCCGATGGTCGGTT
>JASFUE010000155.1:0-7605 GCA_050050435.1 Burkholderiales bacterium
TCCTTGCGGAAAATATTCTTCGAACCAGGCCTTGTAATCGCGCATATCCTCGTCATCATCCCACTGCGGATCGGACGGATCTTTCATATAGCCCACGGAAATAATGCCTTTGGATTTTTCCAGGCCGGCGGGCCTGAGTACGGAAGCGATTGAAGTCGACACGCCATTGACTATATGCAGCGGCTGCCAGCCGATGTCATAGACCTTGCGAATGACCTGCGCGGCAAATTTTGCGCTGGCGATGGTAATCAGGGTGTCGGCACCTGAGGCCTTGAGCGAAACAACTTGCGAATCAACGGTCGGATCAGTCGCTTCGTAGCTTGCGGTCGCAACAATCATCGATTCCGCCTTGTTGCCAAGGCCTTGCCTCAGACCTTCGAGAAGGTCTTTTCCATAGTCGTCGTTCTGGTATATGACGGCGATCTTCGCATCCGGTTTTGTTTCAAGGATGTATCGACCGTAGATTATTCCTTCGCTCAGGTAGTTCAGCGTCCAGCCCATTGTCCATGGGTGGTTTTCCGGATCACCCCATTTGGACGCGCCGCTCTGGATGAAAAGATGCGGTATTTTTTGCGCATTGACGTATTCATGCACTGCTGAGTTAGTCGGCGTACCCACATTACCGGAAAGCAAAGCCACCTTTTCCTCTTCTACCAGCCTGCGGATCTGCTCCACCGTTTTCGGCGGGCTGTAGCCATCGTCCAGGGTGATGAAGGTGATCTTTCGCCCATTGATGCCGCCTTTTTCGTTGACCATGTCGAAATACGCAGCGATGGCGTGGCCGATTGTGCCGTACGCGGACAGCGGGCCACTGTAGGGCATGGTATTGCCGATCTTGATTTCAGTGTCGCTGATGCCTTGCTCATATTGCTGCTGGTCACCGCAACCGGCGAAACTGGCGAGCAGGCACAGGCCCGTGATGATTGCTGCAAGAGTACGTACGAGTGGCATGAACTCCTCCCAATCAGGTCCGCTTAAACTGACTTTGCGCTTCTTCGACGATATCCGCTCCCATGAGTGAATGATGCGGCATTGAGTTGGAAATCGCCTCTGATGAGCCGGACCATATATCAGGCGGGCATACGAATAACTTACGTATTGACCCTGCCGATAACCGTTCTTGCGAGGGGAACAGGGGGTGTAGTCGCGTGGCCGCGCACTTGTTCATCGCGCCCTTTGTGGCGTGAGAGCAAACCAGGAAGACCGTGAAATCGAGTTAGGCAACTGTTTTTTAGTGGAAATTGAGACTTCCCCTGTGGTTGCAGGGTCTGCTTCGCGATCCTTTTGATGGTGTGCCTGGAGTCGCTCACGTAGTGAGCCACTGGCCAGCGCAAACTGCGTCCACTTACTGATAGGAGGCGGTCATGGGTGAAATCATCAGGTTGGTAGTGGGCCAGGCCAGCCGGCTCCCCGTGCTCAAACTGCAGGGTCTCCAAACCCAAGCCAGGCCTTTACTGACAGATAAACAAGGTGTTATGGGGCATCAAGAAATATATGCTAAATATTGGCATGATCGTGCTAATATTTGGCAATGTCGATGTCCAACGCGCTTTTCACAGACAGCCAGGCCTGCGTTTATCGCTGTTTGTTCGGACAACCCGAGCGTGAGTTTCACCTGAATGAACTGCGACGGTTGACGGGCTTGGGTAGCGCGTCGTTGCAGCGTGAGCTCAATCGCCTGGCTGATGCAGGCTTGGTAACTTCTGAGCGGGTAGGTAACCTACGCCGCTTTCGCGCAAATCCAGGCAGCCCTGTCTATTCGGAATTGATCGCACTCACACGTAAGGTGCTGGGAGCAGAACCACTACTGCGTGACGCGCTCGTTGTCCTCACCCCCAATCTTAAAGCCGCATGGATTTACGGCTCGTACGCGAAAGAATCCGAAACAGCGCAAAGCGATCTTGACGTGATGCTCGTCGGCAACCGACTGACACTAAGCCGTGTACTGGAAGTGGTTGCGCCGCTCGAAGAGAAACTCGGGCGCAAGATCAATCCAACGCTTTTCACGACGGCTGAATTTGCGAAGCGTTTGGCCGAACCGGACTCGTTCGTGAACCGGGTGCTCGCCCAACCTGTAGTCTCTCTAATCGGAAATCTGCATGAGTCATCCCGCTCTCAATAGGCTGGTGAGTGCGGGCCAACTAAAGGCCGAGCCGCGCAATGAAGCCGAGATAAAGCGGATGCTGGCATTGGCTCGCTCTCGGTTGAACGACGCTGGTCTCGCTGCAGTTTCTCTCGAAGGGCGTTTCACCAGTGCTTACAACGCTGCGCATGCAACAGCGCTGGCGGTGCTTCGCTGGCACGGATACCGCAGCGAGAATCGCTACATCGTTTTTCAGTGCCTAACACACACCGTCGGTTGGCCTGCTCAACGCTGGCGCGTTCTGGACGTCGCCCATCGCAAGCGTAACCTCGCTGAATACGAAGGCTATCTCGAAGTAGAAGAATCTACTGTAGACGAGTTGCGCGCCTTGGTTGCGGAGCTGATATCCGATGTCGAGGCGTTGATCGCCGAGCGCGCCGGAGGTTCTTGAACGAACGATGGCAAATTGATCGAGACCGCAAAGCCTCTCACTGGCTTTAGAGTATTTTCACGCTTCTGATCTGGTTCACCGCTACTTTTTCCTGGGTGGCTCACGTAGTGAGCCACTGGCCAGCGCAAACTGCGTCCACTTACTGATAGGAGGCGGTCATGGGTGAAATCGTCAACCCGGCTATTGCCGGCATTCGCAAGGAAAAAGAAACCGATATCGCGAATCTTCGCGCGAAGGCCGATGCCTGGTCCGTGCGAAACGATCTGCGTAACTATCGGGGTAATTTGCGTGACCTCGCGGCGCTGGTGCCGGGATTCGAGCGCCGTGCACTGACGCGGCAGGACCGGCGCTCCATGGGGCCGGTCGAGACCCAGAGCGAGCAGGCGCATCTCGATGTCGTGTTGCGCCGGGCCGGACCGGGTGTCGGCTTGCTCGAGATGCCGGTCGGTGTGATCAGCCGCCGCTACCAACTGTTCCCGCACGCCCGCGTTATCGAAAACCTGGAACGCGCGCTCGGCGTCGTGCGGGCCGATCCCGCAAGTGCCGAAGCGGAACTCGACCTCACCAGCTTCGGTGCCCGCATGTCAATTGCGGTCGCGCTGCCAAAGCGCTTCGAGCTTGACCCGGGCGATGGCCATCCACTGGGCATGCGCATTATTGTGCAAAACAGTGTCAATGGCGGTGGCTTGCGTCTGCAGCTGGTGTGGCAGCAACTCGAATCCGGGAGTCAATTTGAGGTTGGTGTAACCCGCCTGGAGTCGCGCATTGGTCATCGAATACCGGTACGGATGAACGATCTTGTGCCGATAGTGCAAAAGGCGGTCGAGGCGGCGCAAGTTGAAAGCACGGCGCTGGCCGGCTGGCATCGTCAACTGGTTACGCGTGATCAGTTGGTCAACTGGGTGGACGGCTCGGTGCGGCGCATGTGGGGCCGGACTGCAGCGGCACGCGTGTTCCACATCGCCATGACTGGCTGGGATGCGGAACCCGCATTCAGCGTTGAAAAAGTCGCACCGTCACGACGCACCATGCAGGCCACTGATCCGGTGCCCGGAATGCCGGCCTTTGTGGAAACGGCCTACGATGCGTTACTGGCCCTTGCCTGGGTGGCGCGAGATGGGCGAGACAACAATGAACGCTTCGACCGCATCGCGGAAACCACAGTGCTCATGCGCGCGCTCTTTCGGGGCGTAGTGCACTAACAAAATGAAACTGCCCGCCATGGGGGCGGGCAGTTTCTTAGCTGGCTCGGCGTAGCCGGGACGGCTCACGAGTTGTGGCGCCGGTGCCCCTTGCCGTAGCGCGCGTGCTTTCTCCAGAACTGGTCGAATGCGGTTTGCTGTTCCGCTGTAAGCGCTTGCTGGAAAGTGCGAGTGTCTTTGGCCAACTGCTCGAGGCGGTCGGCCCGATCCTGTGCCCACTGCGCCAGTTTTTCGAGCTTGCTCGCTGTATCCAGATTGCGCATGACGCCACGGTTGGCACGGAACTGTTCCATACGCGCGGCCTTTTGCTGGGCCATAGTCATGATGGAATCAGAATAGGTTTTCCATGCTGACTGCTGATCGGCGTTCAGTTTGAGTTCCTTCTCAAGCAGGCCGAGATGCTTCTCAGCGCGTTGCACCGGGTCATAATTACGATAGTGCTGTTGTTGCCCACCTGGACCACCATGATGATCGTCCATGCCAGGTTGATTCATGTTGCCGTGGTCCAGATCGTCCTGGTCCATCATGTCTTCGTTGTCCATATGATGGTCCGCCATGGCAAGAGGCGGGGCGGCCAGCAGAGATAAAGCCAACAAGGCCGGCAAAGCGAAATAGCGATTCATGTCAATCTCCAATGATCAATGTTCTTTACCAGCCAGATGCAGTCGGGGACTCGGCCGGCTCTGGCTAATCATTACTGTGCCCTGGCGTCCGAACAATAGCCGGGTTGGCGCAAGTATCCGTTTGAGCCCTGGTTGCGATGGAAGTTCGGCTGGCCGGTTCTCGGGCAATGCATATAATGCGCCCACAGTTGCCATACTGACCTGTTCCCCCTGACTGTGACCGCACCTCGTACCCGTATACTCGTCGGACTTATTGGTGCCGGCATACAGCAATCCCGCTCGCCCGCGATGCACGAGAGCGAGGGGCGCGCGCACGGTCTGGACTATGAGTACCGCTTGCTCGATCTCGATCTCCTCGAAGACGGCAACGACCTGGCGCAGTTGTTGAGCCGGTGCGAACGCGAAGGCTTCTCCGGGCTGAATATTACTCACCCCTGCAAGCAGGCGGTGCTAGCGCATCTGACCGGCGTTTCCGATGAGGTGGCCGCGCTCGAAGCGGCGAATACCGTATTGTTGCGCGAAGGTGAACGTATTGGCCATAACACCGACTGGTCGGGCTTTGCTCAGAGTCTCCGGCGTGGCTTGCCCCATGCAGCCATGCAAGAAGTCGTTCAACTGGGCGCTGGTGGCGCCGGTGCTGCAACGGCATTTGCCGCATTGACGCTGGGTACCGGACATCTTGTCATTTTCGACATCAACCACCAACGTGCGCAGCAACTCGCTGAAAGGCTCAATGCGCACTTTGGTGCTGCGCGTGCCGAAGCGGGTGAGGATATCGAAGCCGCCATGGCCGCTGCTCAGGGTTTGATTCACGCGACGCCTACCGGCATGGACAGACATCCCGGGCTGCCATTAGCCGCAGAGTTGTTGCGTCCGGCAATATGGGTAGCGGAAGTTGTTTATTTCCCGCTTGAAACCGAACTGCTGCGTGCTGCCAGGGCCGCCGGCTGCCGCACGCTGGACGGTGGTGGCATGGCGGTGTTCCAGGCGGCCGAAGCCTTTCGATTGTTTACCGGAATGACACCAGATACCGAGCGTATGCTGCAGCACTTTGAGTCGATGCGGTGAATGCTGTTGGATTTTACGAGTATGTGCTGGCCGTGTACTCCGTCCCTCGCAAGGCGAGGAACGGAGCATCCGTTACTTCGGTTCAATCTGGCAGTGCGAACACCATCAGCACACTTCCGCGCGGGACTTTGGCAAGTTCGGGAACGTAGGCGGGCGTGAAATTGGCGAGCACTTGACCCCAGCCAACTCCAACGGCGACGTACTGCTTGCCGTTCACCGAGTACGTGATTGAGTTTTGCGGCATCGATCCGACCGGGAATTTCCAGAGCGCCTTGCCAGTGCGCGCATTGAGCGCGAGTACTTCACCTTCGAGATCACCGGTGAACACCAGCCCCCCTGCAGTCGCGAGTACCGAACTGCGCATCGGGTACGGTGATTTGTACTGCCACTTTGCGGTTCCGCTCGCGACGTGAAACGCGGTCAGGGTACCGACACCGCTACTCCACTTGTCTGGCTGCCCACCGAGTTGCAGGTCACCGGGCTTCACGTTCGGGTCGGCGGCCGCTCGCTTGACGTTATCGCAGACGTCGCCAGCGGGAATGAACAGGTAATCGAGTTCGGGTGAATAAGCCGTCTGGTTCCAGGACTTTGCGCCCGACAACGCTCCCGGGCAGAGTGTTTGCGACACATCACCTGGCATGACGCCCGGAACGGGTTTGCCTTCATTATCCAGGCCCTTGGTCCAGGTGATTCTGGAGACGAAGGGGTGCGCGTACAGGAAGCGCCCTTCAGAACGGTCCAGCGCGTAGAAGTAGCCGTTCTTTCCCGCCTGCAAAGCCACTCTTGCCGGGCGCCCGTTGATCTTTGTATCAACCAGTACGACCTCGCCAAACGTGTCCAGGTCCCAGACCCCATGCGGGATGAGCTGGCGATACCAGACGAGCTGACCGGTGTTTGGCTTGAGTGCGATGATCGAGTTGGTATACAGGTTATCGCCCGGACGGTCATCGCCGTTCCACATCGGACACGGATTGCCAACACCGGCGTAGATCAGATCGAGGTCCGGATCATAAGTCGGCGGCAGTATCACCGGACCGCAGCCAAATTTCCAGGAGTCTCCGTCCCATGTTTCGTGGCCGGCCTCGCCCGGTCCGGGAACCGTATTGAACTTCCAGAGTTCCTTGCCGGTGTGGATGTCATAGGCGGCTACAAAACCGCGGTTGGCCATTTCCGCAGTAAATGTTCCCAGAATTGCCTTGTCGCCGACGATCAAGGGTGGCTGGTTAAAGCCAAGCCCGGACTGGTAATCCGCCGATTGAACCGACCAGTTCTCTTTACCTGTTTTCGCGTCGAGCGAAATGAGCTTGCCATCATTGGTCGCGAGAAAAACGTTACCTTCCGCCAGCGCAACCCCGCGGCTCTTGTTAGGCCCCCAAACGGCTGCGGGCATGTTCTCGGGGAACTTGTGATCGCGGCGCCAGAGAATCTTTCCGTTGGTCGCGTCCAGGGCGTATACCGTGTGTTTGGGGCTGGTGATGTACATCACCCCGTCTTCCACAATCGGTGTGACCTGAAAGCTTTCTTCCGCCCCTGGCACGAAGGCCCAGTTGACGGCCAGATTCTGGACATTGTTTGTGTTGATCTGAGCCAGTTTGCTATAGCGCCACCCGCGGTAGTTACCGTAATAGGTGATCCAGTTCTGAGGCTCCTTATCGGTACTCAGAAGCCGTGCAGGGGTGACATTGCCAGCGTGAGAACCGGTTGTTACCAAAGTCAAAGCAACTGTCGAAAACAAGCCGGCAAGAAGCGATATTCTCTTACTGTACTTGGAGTTGTGCTCGTCCATCTTTAGACCTCCTCAAGTCAGATTGGCGCGCTCTTGGGCTGCTTCTGGGGTGCTCGAAGCGTTGGTTTGACCGGCAACAGCACCGGCCAAAACAGACTTCGATGTCATGTTCGGGCTTGTGTCCCAATCCCGGAGATCCAGTTGCTTTCCGGAATGGCGCGCGCAGATCATATGCAATGGCTACTTACGGATTGCATACGATTAGCAGTTAACTGGCTTTTTTTCGTTACGTTCTTTGTGCGCTGCGGGACAGAATCGCGATGCCGGTATCGGACCGCAAGCGCTCCAGCGCAGTGAGCACTGTTTCAGGAAAGAAACTGCTGAAGCGTCTGCAAGGGCTGGGAGCGTCGGTCAGGATTGGGCCAGCGCGTGCATCGCGCGGCTGTGGAGTG